>CAVAFS010000137.1:0-2956 GCA_963587975.1 Bulleidia sp.
GTATGGTAGCTTCCATGGCTGCATGCGGAAAGACAAACAGCAACGGATCTGCTTCCGCAGATAACAGCAACACTTCTGCCGCAGCAGAAAGCACAGACAGCGATCTGGCTTATGTCAAAGACAAAGGTACTTTAGTGGTAGGTATCACAGACTTTGAGCCAATGGATTATCAGGATGAGAACGGCAACTGGATCGGATTTGATGCTGATCTCGCATCTGCATTTGCTGAAAGCCTTGGTGTTGATGTTGAATTCGTAGAAATTGACTGGGATAACAAAATCCTTGAATTAGATGGCAAAACCATCGACTGTGTATGGAACGGCATGACATTAACCGATGAAGTAACAAGCTCCATGTCCTGCACAAACGCTTACTGCAACAATGCACAGGTAGTCGTTGTTCCTTCTGATGTTGCTGATCAGTATCAGGATACAGACAGCTTAAAAGATCTGACATTTGCAGTTGAGTCCGGAAGTGCCGGCGAGGCACAGGCTGAAGAACTTGGCTTAAACTACACAGCTGTAACTGCTCAGTCCGACGCATTAATGGAAGTTGCCGCAGGTACTTCTGATGCTGCTATCATCGATTCCCTGATGGCTGCTGCAATGGTTGGCGAAGGTACCGGTTATGCAAACCTGACATACACCATCGGCTTAAATGATGAGGAATATGGTGTTGGTTTCAGAAAAGGTTCTGATCTGACAGAAGAATTAAACAATTTCTTCAAATCCAGCTATGCTGACGGTTCCATGGAGCAGATTGCTGAGAAATACGGTGTACAGGCTGCAGTTGTTGAGCAGAAATAATCCTGTTCCTTCTATTATAATTTGTTTTGTTGAGAAATATTTGTTTGTTGAGATTTGTAAAAATAAATAGTGATTTTTAATTTAAGACAGAGAGCGGAGTTTCCGCTCTTTGTTGCGCATAAAAAATACTTTAGAGAAAGCAGGAACTATTATGGATTTTTCACATCAGCTGCCGATCGTCATTCATTCCTTAAACATCGGCTTTTTACAGACATTACGACTTTTTGCAATCACCCTGATCGGCGCATGTCCGCTTGGTCTTGCAATCTGTTTCGGTTCCATGTCCCGCATCAAACCGGTCAGCGCCTTTTTTAAACTTCTGATCTGGGTTGTCCGCGGTACCCCTCTGATGATCCAGTTACTGATCATCTACTTTTTCCCGGGACTGGTATTACATAACCCGATCTGGGGCGGCGGCGAAACCGGCCGTTTCCTCGCAGCATCCGTATCTTTCATTTTAAACTACGCCTGCTACTTCTCCGAAATCTACCGTGGAGGTATTCAAAGTGTACCGGTAGGACAGGAAGAAGCCGGACTGGTTCTGGGCATGACAAAATCCCAGATTTTCTTCCGGGTAAAATTATTGCAGATGGTAAAAAGAATCATTCCGCCAATGTCAAACGAAATCCTGACACTGGTAAAAGATACTTCTCTCGCACGTATCATTGCACTGCAGGAGATCATCTGGGCAGGACAGGCCTTTATGAAAGGATCTCAGGGTATTTCCGGACAAATCTGGCCACTGTTCTTCACTGCCATCTACTACCTCATTTTCAATGGTATTCTGACGGTAGTACTTGGAAAATCAGAAAAGAAACTGGATTATTTCAGATAAAAGGAGAAACTGATCATGAAAATTTTAGAAGCAGAACATATATGCAAATCCTTTGGGCAGACCGAAGTACTGAAAGATATCAGTTTTTCTCTGGAAGAAAGCCAGGTACTTTCCATTATCGGTTCTTCCGGAAGCGGAAAAACCACGCTTCTGCGCTGTCTGAACTTTTTAGAGCACCCAGACAAAGGTATTATCCGCGTCAAAGACAAAACTGTTTTTGATGCAGCAAACCCGACAACTATGCAGGATGCGGAAATCCGTAAAAACCGCCTGCATTTCGGTCTCGTTTTTCAGTCCTTTAATCTCTTTCCTCAATATACCGCACTGAAAAACGTTATGCTTGCAAAGGAATTGCTTGCAAAAGAACGTCCGGATTACAAAGCACGCAAAAAAGAAATCCATGACGAAATCGAAGCACAGGCCGTCAGCCTTTTAAAACAGATGGGACTTTCCGAACGAATCAACAACTACCCGCATCAGCTGTCCGGTGGACAGTGTCAGCGTGTGGCCATTGCCCGTGCACTGGCTATGCAGCCGGATATTCTGTGTTTTGATGAACCGACTTCTGCTCTTGACCCGGAGCTTACCGGTGAAGTATTGAAGGTTATCAAAGAACTGGCAGAAACCAAGACAACCATGGTCATTGTAACGCATGAGATGGCATTTGCCCGGGATGTGGCAGATCAGGTTATTTTCATGGATGATGGTTATATCCTTGAGCAGGGTGATCCTTATCAGGTATTTGAACATCCAAAGGAAGAAAGAACACGCCAGTTCCTTTCCCGGTTCCATGAGAACGATTAGAGCTTGTTTTGTGTTTAAAAATTTAGGATATTAAAAAGGAGCCGGACTTATTTGTCTCCGCGGCTAACAAGCGTTTGCAGAGAAAAATAAGTCCAGCCCCTTAATTTACATCTTACAAGATTACATATCTAAAATTTGCGGAACCGCGCATACCGTTCCTCAGCAAGAACCTCCGGCTCTTTTCCCAGATTTTCCACCAGAAAACCACGAATCCGATTTTTCATGTCTTTACTGAGTTCCACCAGATTCGCTTCACTCGCCGGCATCGGTTCGTCAATGACATCATCCACAATTCCCATGTCCAGCAGTTCTTTTGCCGTTACTTTCATCAGCGCTGCTGCTTCCGGCGCACGTTTGCCATCTTTCCAGAGAATGGATGCAAATCCTTCCGGTGAAAGGATTGTATAAGTCGCATTTTCCATCATCCAGACTTTATTACCGACAGCCAGTGCCAATGCACCGCCACTGCCGCCTTCACCAATCACGATACTGAGTACCGGCACTTTTAAGG
>CAVAFS010000138.1:0-3478 GCA_963587975.1 Bulleidia sp.
CTCCACCGTGGTACGAATGGATTTTCCCTTCAATAACTGCTCAAACGAGGTCTTAATCTCGCGGCTTCCCTCCTGAATCAACTTTCCTACCAGATGATTGGAACTTGTATTTGCCCAATAGGGTGCCACTTTTCCGGTATCCAGATAATTTAAAATCGACCATGGATTGTAAATATCCTTCTGGCTGCCAAATGCAAAGCCGTCATACCATCGTTTTATTTCTTCTTTTTGCGTATATCCATATTCATCCATGGCAGCAAATACTTCCTCTTCGGAAAAACCAAAAGAATCTGCATATTCCTCTGATGTCGTCGTAACCACTTTCAAATGATTGAGATCCGAAAAAATAGATTCTTTGCTCACCCGGGTAATTCCTGTCAGTAATGCCCGCTCCAGCCATGGATTTGTTTTAAATGTAGAATTCAGCAGATTCCGGATAAAATTCGTTAATTGCGGCCAGAACCCACCCACATATGCCTCCTGCATTGGTGTATCGTATTCATCCAGAAGTATGATGACATTCCGCCCATAATACCGATACAGATAATCGCTGAGTTTGTACAGCGCCATGGACGCAGTTGCCTCATCCATGCCAACTCTGACACTGCTAAAATATATTCTGTCTTCTTCCTGTAACTTTTCGCTTTGAAGCAGATAACTATGCCGTGTATAAATATCAGAAATCAGCTGACAGATTTTACGATATGCATTATCATAACTGTCATCCTTGACATTTGCAAAGGACAGACTGATCACCGGGTATGTGCCCTGAAGTTTTCGATAATAATCCTCCTGCCAGATACGCAATCCCTGAAACAGATCTTCACGTTTCGCATACGTCTGGGAGAAAAACTGCTCCACCATGCTCATATTCAATGTTTTTCCGAAACGACGTGGACGCGTGATCAGCGTAACTGCATCACCGGATTCCCACCATTCTCTGATAAAATCTGTTTTGTCGATATAAAAATAATTATTTTCCCGCAAGGTATCAAACCGTTGAATACCGATTGCGATTCTTTGTCCCATACTGATCACCGCCTTTCATCATTTCCGCTCTCTTTATATAGTTCGATTATACTTTGATATTTTATGGTTCGCAACTCTTAATCTGTACAATGCGCACTTGTTTTACAGAAATTCCCGGCAAATTATTTATAAAAAAAGAAACATCCCGGCATACCATGATATCCTCTGCCATCTGCGCAATGATATCTGACGTACTCTGAGATGTTTCTTTTTTATCTTTTCATTATCTGATATGGATTTTTATTTATTTCCAATATCATATGGTGTGGTCTGGTATACATAATAATTCAACCAGTTTGAAAACAGCAGCTGACCTGCAGAACGCCAGGTTACTACCGGTTTCTTTGTCGGATCATCATCCGGATAATAATTGTACGGAATATGTGGGTTTAACCCTTTTTTCAGATCACGCTGATACTCCAGTGCCAGTGTGTTTGCATCATATTCCAGATGACAAAGTACAAAAAAGTTTTTGGAATCCGTCGTTTTCAAAATTGTCGGACCACCCTTTTCGCTGTCAGCGATCAGTTCCAGTTCCGGGACCTTATCCACATCCTCCTTGAGGATACCGACTTCACGGGAATGCGGTGCATAAAATACATCATCAAATCCCCGGAATAACGGTGAACTCTGCTTCAATACGGTATTCGTATATACACCGGAAAGTTTCTCCGGGTATTCCACGGTCGGGATACCGAAATGATAATAGAGTCCTGCCAGAGCGCCCCAGCAGATGTGCATCGTAGAATGTACATGTGTCTTTGCCCAGTCCATGATCTTGCAAAGCTCTTTCCAGTAATGTACTTCTTCATACGGCACAAAGGCCAGCGGCGCGCCGGTAATGATCAGTCCGTCGAACCAGCGGTCTTTTACCTGTTCAAATGTTGTGTAGAATGATTCCATATGCTCTGTATCCACATGCTGCGGTGTGTAGCTGGCAGTCTGTAAAAATTCTACCTTGATCTGAAGCGGTGTGTTTGAAAGTTTTCGAAGCAACTGATTCTCAGTGATGACTTTCGTTGGCATCAGATTCAGAATCAGCACATTCAAAGGACGGATATCCTGATGCATCGCCCGATACTCCGTCATAACAAAAATATTCTCGCTTTCAAGAACTGCTGTAGCCGGCAGTGAATCTGGTATTTTAATCGGCATATCCATTTCCTCCTTTTGTTAGTTTCAGAATTCTCCATTGAATCCTTTATGAAGATCTTCTTTAAATCTTCGCAGATGGTTCTATTCTATCTGTTATCCCCAAATAAATCAACACTTATTTTTTTCATAGTTCACTTATCACATATGCTTAGATGGCGATCATGCTTCCTTTTTCAATGTATGCACCACTTTTATGATCAGCGGGATCACCATGGCGATCCATACCACCGGTTCTGCCCAGATAATGCCCCAGTATGCAAACATCGGTGCAAATACAAAGGCAAAAATAATTTTTCCCGCAAGCTCGATGCAGCTGGAAAATACCGGGATCACGCGGTCGCCAAAGCCCTGCATGGAGTTACGCAAAATAACGATCACGCCGCACACAGCGATAAAGGACATATCAAATTTCAGATAGGTACTGCCCCAGTAGATCACATCCGGATCTGTGGTGCTGGCCACGAACTGGATCAGCCGTCCTTCTACCGTGTGACAGATGACAAACACGATCACCGCCCAGACTGCCACAATGATCAGAGATGCTTTCAGTCCCTGGCGGATACGGTCAAAACGCTTTGCACCGTAATTCTGACCACTGTAAGTGGCCATGGCGGATCCAAGGACACTGTTTGGCAGTGCCATGATCTCAAACACTTTTCTGGCTGCTGTATGAGCCACGATCACCGTTGTTCCCAGTGTGTTGATGGCAGACTGCAGCATAATGGTTCCGATGCTGACCAGACAGGACATCAATCCCATGGACAGGCCGCTCTTGTACATTTCCGATACCAGTTCTCCATCCATCCTGAAATCTGTTTTTTTCAAATATAAAATTGGAAATTTCCGGAAAATTCGAATAAAGCACAAAACAACAGAAAGTAGCTGTGCCAGTACCGTCGCAATTGCCGCCCCCTGTACGCCTGTCTTGAATCCCAGGATAAACAGATAATCCAGGCCGATGTTGCTGACCGTTGATACGATCAGGAAGATCAGCGGCGTAATGGCATCACCGATCGCCCGCAGGGTATTTGCGCACAGATTATAAAGCAGCGTAGCAAACAGTCCCACGATCAGCACACTGATATACGAATATGCCATTGTGTACTGTGCTTCCGGCACATGCAGCAGATTCAGCACCGGATG
Source organism: Bulleidia sp. (assembly GCA_963587975.1). GTDB lineage: Bacteria > Bacillota > Clostridia > Lachnospirales > Lachnospiraceae > Eubacterium_I. Next base: position 3,328 of record CAVAFS010000138.1, read on the forward strand.
CAGAAAAATCATCAGTGCCACAACCAGCACGGCAGTTGTCACTACCCCAAGTACGATTGCTGTTGCAAAAGATTTTTTCAGCCGTTCCCAGTTTTTTGCGCCAAAATACATAGCTGTGATCAGAGAAAATCCCAGCGTCAGTCCATTCAGG
>CAVAFS010000138.1:3488-9796 GCA_963587975.1 Bulleidia sp.
ATTCAGGAATCCGGTCATCAGCGTATGTAAGGTGGACACGGAACCCACAGCCGCCAGTGCCTCTGTTCCGAGCGTACTTCCTACAATTTTTGTATCTACCAGACTGTACAACAGCTGAAACACGTTTCCCCAGAAAATCGGGATGGAAAACAAAAGGATCTGTTTCCATGGTGTTCCCTCTGTCAGAGTTTTTGTCTTATTCATCTAACAACACTCCCTCCTCAAATTATCGTAAAACCGACAAATTCATATAAAAATCCTATCCTGTCATTCCTTTTATCTTGCAAAAATATCTGTTACCGTTTTATTATTTTTGTTTTTCATTTTACTGTAACCTTAGCAAGTATAAAGATTTATTGGACGAAATGCAAGTGAAATGTTACACTAATACATGGTGTCCAGTTTGTGATTATATCCTTTTTATCAAACTTCTAACGGAAAACATGCGAATTTCATTCTGGACAAAATGTAGTGTATGCAATCTACAAGGGGATAAATCAATGGATAAACAGAAAAACAAATATTATTACCTGAAAGGTATTAAGAATGGTATGCCGATCTGTCTCGGCTATCTGGCAGTTTCCTTTACGCTGGGAATCACTGCCCGAAATGCCGGTATGACCGCCTGGCAGGCGATGCTGACCAGTCTCGCCTGTAATGCTTCCGCGGGACAGTATGCAGGATTCACGGTCATTGCCGCCGGTGGAACTTATTTTGAAATGATTTTGATGGAACTTGTGGCAAACGCACGGTATCTGCTGATGTCCTGTTCCTTAAGCCAGAAGTTTTCTCCGGAAACCGGGCTTTTCCACCGTATGCTGGTAGGCTATGACGTCACCGACGAGATTTTCGGTGTGGCCGTCTCGGAACCCGGAAAACTGAATCCGTTTTACAATTACGGTATGATGACCGTGGCCGTTCCGGGCTGGAGCCTTGGGACCTTTTTCGGTGTCATTATGGGAAATATCCTTCCGGCCAATATTGTCAGTGCTTTGAGCGTCGGATTATACGGCATGTTCCTTGCTATCATTATTCCGCCGGCACGAAAAAGCAAGATCATTGCCGCTCTGGTCACTATTTCCATGGTTTCCAGCTATATATTCTCACGGCTGCCGGTGATTTCCAATATTTCATCCGGTATCCGTACGATTATTCTGACGGTAGTCATCGCAGGAATCGCAGCAGTGCTGTTCCCGGTAAAGGAGGAAGACGAACATGCAGCATAATATTTATATTTACATTCTGGTCATGTTTGCCGTGACCTATCTGATCCGTGTCCTGCCGTTGACACTGATCCGTAAGGAAATAAAAAATAAGACGATCCGGTCGTTTCTGTATTATGTGCCTTATGTCACACTTGCAGTTATGACATTTCCAGCAATTATGGAAGCGACAAACAGCCCGGTTGCGGGACTTGCGGCACTGATCGTAGGGATTATACTTGCATGGTGCGGCCGGAGTCTGTTCCAGGTGGCGGTGCTGTCCTGCGTGGTGGTGTTCGTGCTGGAATTATTTTTGTAATGTGGCTATACTTTAGGATTATGAAAGCGGACTCAGCCAAATTTGTCCTGTCAGCTAACAATCGCTTACCAGGAAAAATTTGCTCTGAGCCCGCTATTTACGTATATATTTAACTTACGTATTATCTTGCGTATTTTCTTCCTCTATTATACGAATACTACAGAAAAAAATCAATCTTCTACGCCAAAAGCTATTTATGTAGACACACTACTGCTTCGGCTGGACAGACCTCCGCGCAAAGACCACACTGCAGACAATGTGCGCGATCGATCACAAAGGGACTTCCAGCCGAAATGCATTTCTGCGGACAGGCTTCCACACATTTCCCACAGCCAACACAATTTTCGCGGATTACAAAACCATGATTTTCTTCTTCGTCTCCGCCATATGCAAAAGTTTCGCGGCTGATCGGATAATTCAACAGGTCAAACCATTCCCCATGTCCTTCATAAATATGAAAGGCATCCAGAATATAACGGCTCTCACCCGGATACACTTCGTTCATGCCCGGATTATGTTCAAATACTTTGTCCACCCATTTTTTGTCTACAATTTTCAGTTTTCCATTAAACTTCAGAGATTTGCAATCCGGACACATTGCTGCCAGTGCAATCTCACCTGTTTCTACTAGCTGCTGGTAAAACGGCTTACCTTTTGACGTAACGATATACATGCCATCATCCTCTGCCAGCATTACATTGATGATACGTGCCTGTGGATGTCCCTCTTTGTCAACAGTTGCTGCAGTTGCAATTTTTACTTTTCGAAATAAGTCAATATATTTCCGTGCCTTCTCGTTCATTATATAGTTCTCCTTTTTATGTAATCTGATTGTTTCTTGTTGTAATATATCATGTTACAACACGGTTGTCAACATCATTGTTACATCATTTTTTACAACTCATATTTTAATATAACAGAAAAGGAAGCCTCACGTCTCCATGAAACTTCCTTTCCTTAAATATATGGTCTTTAGGTTCTGAATTTCTATGCTAATCCCGGAAATGCAATCAGTAATACTGTTGCTACAATGGAACCAATCAATGTAAATACAACTGACTGAATAAACATTGGCTTATATGCTTCTTTATGCGTACAACCAATCAGATTCAATGTCAGAATGATCAAACCATTAATCGGTAATGTTTCGAATGTTGTTGCCGCGATCGCACTGATACGCATAATCGCCGGTGCATGCTGTAATACGATGTCAGGTGCCATTCCCTGTCCAAGCATAATATTCATAACAAGTGGAACAGCTATCATCAATGCTGCTGGCGGTGATGATGTAATCGCAACCAATACACAAACAGCAATCAGAACAAGTACCAACGGACTGATTTTTAATCCTGCAAGCATACCGACAATGACACCAAATCCTGCACTTGCTGTAACAACTCCTGCTAAAGCAGATGGCATACATAATGTCATTAATGCGCCTGGGAAAGATGCACTTCCCTGATTTAAGGTATTAATGACTGCACCGCCAATTGTGCCTTTCTCTTTCTTCACCGGAAGGAATTTTGCCATTGTAATCAACGCAATTGCAATTCCTGCGCCTAACGCAATTGCAATTTCAACTTCAACACCGGTAATCATTGGAATCAATGTATAAATCACAAACACTGCAAGCAACGGAAGTAATGAAACTACAAAATTGGGTTTTTCCCTTTCTGCTGCATCCATTTTCTTCACAGGTCCCCAGTCAAAATGCTCTCCGGCATGCTTTGCTTTCAAAATCATATGACAGAGTACCAGATATCCTCCAACAAGAATAATGACAGTTGAAATCCATCCCGGAATCATCGCAGCAGTTGAACTGATGGAAAATCCTGTTCTTCCTGCAGTTTCAACAAAAGCACCATCTTCTTTAAATGCCTCTGACAGAATCGCTGCACGCGCCATAATATTATCAATCTGTGGTGCCCCCGGTGCTGCCATAAATGCACAGTTCAAAGTCATCATACCACCGATATATCGTCTTGGAATATCCAGCATCTCACACATTACAAAACATATCGGAACAAGTGTAAATGTTAATACATAACCATCAATTCCACCCATGGTACATAACGCAGATACGATCAAAACAACCAACACGCCCAGCCGAATCTGTTTATCTCCGGATGCTTTTATTACAAATTTGCGTGTTAACGTCTCGGCAATGGATGCCGCCGCTCCCGAATCACTGTATATCTTACCGAGAATAGCTCCAAGGAATACAATAAAAAACAGACTCGTGATTAAATCTGTAATTCCTTGTACATACGAAGACACAAACTGTGACGGTCCCATATGATTAAAAACAGCTACAATAATGGCACATAATGGCGCAACCCAATAGGAAGCCCATCCTTTATATACCAAAATCAAAAACAGGATAATAGCTATTACCAAACCTATAATTCCAATCATTCTTCTTTCCCCCTAACTCTTTTTGTCCTTTCAAATAGCTTCAATATATCCTCCACCGTTTCAATATCCGTAATTTCTCCTTCCGCCATAAGCTGAAATTGTTCATTTAATGTCATAATCAGTAAAACCTTTTTCACCATCGCTGATTTTGCCCCCGTGCACCCGGACATATCTTCCATCGCACTCAATTGTTCCGATGACATTTTTGCAATTTCTGCCACAGATAATTCTGCCAGGTCATAGATAGAATCCTCTTTTCCTGGCTTTATCGGCAACAGATAACGATATTGAATATATTCACATAACCGTTCTCCCAACTCCTCCTCTCTCTCATTTACAGATTGTTTTAACTTTTCCAAAGCCGCTGCAGACTGCTGCATCCATACTTTAAATCTGTCGTCCCTCATATTCTTAGCACAGCACCATTTCCAGTCCCATCACATCACAAAACTGTCGGAGTTCTTCCGTGTGATCTCCGTAGGTCAATACCATATGTGATCCAAACTCAAAAGTCTTTCTGTATGCTTCCTGTGCATTTTCAACCTGGTAAACACAGGCGGTAGAACAATTCTGTCTCTTATATCCAAGCTGTCCTTTTATTTTTCCTCTGATCACAAGCATTTTTTCCAGTGTCGGATCAATACGGATAACTGTTACAGAATCATCCATGTCTTTTGTAAAATCATAACGCAGTGTTGCCCCCCAGCCACTGAATGCAAAAGAGCGAATGCTGTAATTTTCAGCCGGCTGATCATAACCTTTTAATTTTCTGTTTGCCACAGAATGTAAAGTCACAAATAAATTGTCAACGCCTTCAAATACTTTTAATTCCTCTTCTGTTGCGCTGGAAAAATCCGGTGCAGTCGGTTTTCCGTCTTTCATACGCATCCAACAGGAATTTCCCATATATGTAGCCTGTCCTGTCAGGTTTTCCATAATAATTTTGCATAACAAAGCCGTAATGTCTGTCTCACACGCAGATGGGATTCCCTGTTCTTCATTTAGGGAATGTGTCAGACACAAAGTACATCTTTCCTGATTCAGACGTCTGGTTGAGCACATATCCGGACATGGAGCTGTAAACGCATTGCAATCCATTACTTTCATTAATTTTTGTGTCAGATAATATGCACGAACAGATGGAATGATATCTTCCCGCTTCATATCACATTCATCCGCACCGGCAATAAGTTCATCTGTGATACGCTCGATTTCAACCATATCTTTCTTTGTGATATTATTCATTTTTCGTCCCGGCAGTGTCGGGTTTTCATCACACGGGCGAATCGTAAGTTGATCCAGATATTCATGTAAATCCATAACCTGTAGATTAACACCAAATTTATCTGTTAATTTTTCCAGTGATAATGGTCCTTCCTGTGTACTGACAGGTGAATAGGTCATGGTAAAACGATTGAGCAGTAACACTCTCGTCTGCTGCAATACTTTTCTCACACGAAGTACTTTTAAAATATCCGATAATTCTGACCAGTCAAGTAATGGATAAGCTTCCATTCCACGCACGTTTAATCCTGTAACGTCTGTATTCATTGCGAAATAACTTTCACTATACATAATAATTGGTTTCTGTACACGGCGTGCAAACTCCGTCAAAACTTTTCCCGTTCTGCCGCTTGATGTAACAATATATACGTCTGTTTCATCCGCTTTTGTCATTGCATCCATGTCTTCATTTTTTGTATTCCATGCATCGGTATAGCCTTTCACACGTACCGGTTCCATAAGTTCTGCATACTCTGGAAGATTGTGCTGTACTGCTTCCAGAAAACCTTTATATATTTCTCCATTCAAAAAAATATCAAATTCCGGTTTTAAACTGTCCCCCTGCCCAAATCGACATGGCCCCTCATATGCATACTCATGTGTAAAATCCATAAAAATTGGTTTTACATTTAATTTCACATCAATTCCTCGCTTTTCTACCATTTTTTCTTCTCCTTTCTGCTCATTAAAAAATTTATTTGCAAATCATTGATTCCTTAATATAATTCAGCATAGCCTGAACACCGGTCTGCCGATCCTGAGAAAGAAACTCCCCAAGTTTTGTATCGGTTAGGAAATGAATCGTGTATGTATTGATTTCCTCTACAGAATGTCCATCCAGAAGGGTAATCAGAAGCGCCAGCAATCCTTTTACCAGCATAGAACCACTGTCCCCCTTCAGCTTAATGCATTCTTCTGTTCCACTTATACAGATCCATACTTTTGCCTGGCATCCTTTTACCAGCCCGGCTGCCGATTTCTCATTTTCAGATAATCCCGGCAAATTTACCGCCTGCGTCAGCAGATATTCAAATTGAAATGTCCAGTCTTCCATCTGCTTCAATCTCCTGATCAACTGTTCTTCTGCA
>CAVAFS010000139.1:0-4568 GCA_963587975.1 Bulleidia sp.
CAGTTCCGTCTGGATGGAATCCCGCCAGCACGTCGTGGTGTTCCGCAGATCGAGGTTACTTTCGATATCGATGCAAACGGTATTGTAAATGTATCCGCAAAAGACCTTGGAACAGGTAAAGAGCAGCATATCACAATCACAGCAGGATCCAACATGTCTGATGATGAGATCGATAAAGCTGTAAAAGAAGCTGCAGAGTTCGAAGCTCAGGATAAGAAGAGAAAAGAAGCAATCGACACAAGAAACGATGCTGATTCCTTCGTATTCCAGACAGAGAAAGCTCTTGAGGAAGTTGGATCAGGTATTTCAGATGCTGAGAAAGCTCCGGTACAGGCAGATCTGGATGCATTAAAAGCACTCCTTGAGGCTCATCCGGAAGCTGACAAGATGACAGATGCAGAGTTAGATGAGATGAAAGCTGCAAAAGAAAAACTGATGGCAAGCGCTCAGAAGGTATTTGCAAAGATGTATGAGCAGGCACAGGCAGCACAGGGTGCAGCAGGCGCAGGCCCGGATATGAACGCAGGTGCTGGTCAGCAGACAGCAGGCGGCGCTGATGACGATGTTGTAGATGCTGATTACAAAGAGGTTTAATCAGAAGCGAAAAGCATGCGATTCATCGCAGTAAATGCAAATTGATAAATAACGCACCAGAGGGCGGAATGCCTTCTGGTGCATTGTTGGATTAGTCTTGACCGGGATTTTTGCCGGAATTGAGACAAAACGATACGAGAAATAAACATAAGGGATGGAGTTCAGATATGGCAGAACAGAAAAGGGATTATTATGAGGTGCTCGGTGTAGACCGCAGCGCAGATGATGCCACAATTAAAAAGGCATACCGTCAGTTAGCCAAAAAATATCATCCGGATGCAAACCCGGGAGACAAAGAGGCAGAAGCAAGATTCAAAGAGGCTTCTGAGGCTTATGCGGTATTAAGTGATTCAGAGAAGAGAAGACAGTATGATCAGTTTGGTCACGCTGCATTTGACGGCGGAGCAGGCGGTGCCGGAGCCGGTGGATTTGATTTCTCCGGCATGGATTTCGGCGATATGTTTGGTGATATTTTCGGTGATTTCTTTGGTGGCGGCTCCAGAAGAGGCGCATCCAATGGCCCGATGAAAGGTGCAAACTTAAGAACCAGTGTCCGTATCACTTTTGAGGAAGCGGTATTTGGCTGTGAGAAAGAAATTGATATGGTACTGAAAGATGAATGTACCACCTGTGGAGGAACAGGCGCAAAACCGGGAACTTCTCCGGAAACCTGTACAAAATGTGGCGGAAAAGGTAAAGTTGTATTTTCCCAGCAGTCTCTGTTCGGCATGGTTCAGAACGTTCAGACCTGTCCGGAATGTAATGGATCCGGCAAGATCATCAAAGATAAATGTACTTCCTGCCGTGGAACCGGTTATACTTCCAGCAGAAAGAAAATCAAAGTTTCCATTCCAGCCGGAATTGATAACGGACAGAGTGTTCGTATTCGTGAAAAGGGTGAGCCGGGAGTCAATGGCGGACCGCGTGGCGATCTGCTGGTAGAAGTTATCGTATCCTCACATCCGATCTTCCAGCGTCAGGATATGAATATCTATTCTACTGCACCGATTTCTTTTGCACAGGCTGTATTAGGTGGTGAGACAAGAATCAGTACGGTGGATGGAGATGTGATCTATGAAGTAAAACCTGGTACACAGACCGACACAAGAATTCGTCTGAAGGGCAAAGGCGTTCCGTCTCTGCGTAACAAAAATATTCGTGGTGATCAGTATGTTACCCTGGTGGTACAGGTGCCGACATCTTTAAGCCCGGAGGCAAAAGAGGCGTTGCGTGCATTTGATGCGGTATCTGGTGATACACTGCATACGGGTGCGGAAGAAGGCGTAAAGCAGGAGAAACATCATAAAAAAAGAGGATTCTTCAATAAAAAAGAAGATTAAATAATATAGGATTACGGATGTATAATAAAGCAGATTTAAAAAATAAATTAGAATCAATTCATCGAAAAAGTTATCCGGCATACAAGTCACTGAGGGGAAGTTATACCTTCGGTGACTTTGTGCTGTCTATTGATCATGTACAGGGCGATCCCTTTGCGGCACCGTCTTCTCTGTATGTGGAACTTCCGTTGGAAAAAGCGGGATTTCCGGAGAAATATTTTGATAAAAGTCATACGAAAACAGCATTGGAAGATCTGATTTTACGTAAATTTTCGGCAGCACTGGAACAGTACAGTTTCAAGGCAAAAGGTTCTGGCAAAAGTGGACTGATTTCTACCAGCAGGCCGGGACCGGAGATTATGCGCCGGACGGCGGTAGAATTTACAGGAAAATTGCTGATCGTGCGGTTTGAGGTTGGTTTTCCGGCCAATGGACGTACCATCAATGCCCAGGAACTGGAGAAGATTTTTCTGGATTTCCTGCCACAGATTGTGAAAAAATGTCTGTTTTATCAGGCGTGGGACAAAGCAAAGGTTCAGGAGACCTATGAACTGGCGGAAAATCAACAGAAGATTCGTGAAGTATTAGAGGGACGAAAACTGATCGCTTTTTGTGCAAATGGAAGTATTTTACCACGAAAGAGTGGGGTGTCCAGTCAGCCGTTAAAGGGAGCGGTGGCATTTGAATCCCCAAAGAGTATGGAAATTACCATTGAGCTGCCGTTTGGTGGAAGTATCCGTGGTATGGGAATCCCGGAAGGTGTGACACTGATCATCGGAGGCGGTTATCATGGAAAATCCACGTTGTTACAGGCTTTGGAGCAGGGTGTATACAATCATGTAAAAGGTGATGGCAGAGAGTATGTGATCACCAGAGACAATGCACTGAAGCTGCGGGCAGAGGATGGTCGTGCAGTATCAAATCTGGATCTGTCCCTGTTTATTCATGATCTGCCGAATGGAAAAGACACCCATTGCTTTTCAACGGAGGATGCCAGTGGAAGTACGTCACAGGCGGCAGGTGTCATGGAAGGAATCGAAGCGGATACAAGTTGTTTTCTGATTGATGAAGACACTTCGGCAACGAACTTTCTTGTGCGGGATGCCTTTATGCAGCGTGTGGTCAGCGGAGAACAGGAACCGATCACACCGTTTATCGCCAGAGTGCGGGATCTGTATGAGAAAGCTGGGATTTCCACGATTTTGGTCGCGGGCAGCAGCGGAGCCTTTTTTCATGTGGCAGATACGATCATTCAGATGGATGCATATCGTCCGAAAGATGTGAAAGTGAAAGTACAGGCATTGTTGTCAGAATATCCGTCGGTGGATTTTAGCGGGAATACAGAGCCTTTTGCGCTTCCAACGGAGAAACGCATGTTTATAATGGAGCGAAAGGCAAAACGACATGGCAGAGGAGACCGGGAAGAACGGATCAAAACAAAAGTCATGGGAACCGATGGCTTTTCCATTGACCACAATATGGTGGATCTGCGGTATGTGGAGCAGCTGATCGATGCAGAGCAGACTGCAGCCCTGGCAGCAATTTTGAAATATATCGTAAAAAAAGGTGCGGTTTCTATGGAAATGCAGGCGCTGGTTGCGGAAATCGGCTGTCTGCTTGCGGAAAAAGGAATGGCAGCTTTTGTGGATGGAGCTCTTTCCTGTGGCTATGCGTATCCGCGAAAAGAAGAAATTTTTATGATGCTAGATCGCTTCCGCAGAGGATAAAACAAGAAAGTGTGCAAAAAAGTCTTGTCGAATGATGGGGTTATAGGTTAATATAATTCAAGAATGCTTTCGTCATTCTTGCTGCGAGATGCACATCATGCAATGCATGATATATTTCATCTGTGCAGCTCTGCAATCCGCCGGAGGCTATGTCAGATGGGAACGTGGGTTATCTCACATCTGATAATATCTATGCATTGATTAGTCCTGTTGCTGCAGGACTAATTGGCATGTTCGGAACTATAAAAAATGCGTGCAAATAATAATATGGAGGAATATGTACGATGAAATGGGATAAATATACGATTGAAACCACCACAGAAGCGGAAGATTATATCAGCAGTACGCTGGCAGATCTTGGCATCGAAGGCATTGAGATTGAAGACAATGTACCGTTATCCGAATCCGATACTTCGAAAATGTTTATTGATATTCTGCCGGAGCTGCCACCAGATCAGGGCATCGGTTATGTCAGCTTTTATCTGGAAGCCGGCGAGGATCACAGCGAGAAGTTAAAAGAGGTAGCAGAGGCGCTGGAAGAAATGCGCAGCTATGTAAATATCGGAAGCGGCAAGATTACAAGCAGCGAGACCGAGGATATTGACTGGATGAACAACTGGAAAGAGTTTTTCCACTCCTTTACCATTGATGATATTCTGATCAAGCCGACCTGGGAAGAGCTGAATCAGGCTGATCAGGACAAGATTCTGATCGAGATCGATCCTGGTATTTCCTTTGGAACAGGTAAACATGAGACGACACAGCTTTGCATTCATCAGCTTCGTAAATATATGAAAGATGGCGATGAAGTGCTGGATGTCGGATGCGGAAGCGGAATCCTTTCTATCGTCAGCCTGAAACTTGGTGCAGGACATCTGACTGGTACAGATATTGATGAGGATTGCAT
>CAVAFS010000140.1:0-8033 GCA_963587975.1 Bulleidia sp.
CATTGTGATCGACAAAGATCTGAACGTAGTCTGTGATACACATTCTACCTGGAAATTTGAGTAAAAAGTAACGACTTTTCTTTCCAGGTGCGTTATTGGAGAAAAGTGAAAGATATGCAAATATTTCGTGAAAAATAAGGAGAATAAAAAGATGATTGAAATCAGAGGCGATAAAAAAGTATTGGTTACTCCTGTAAGCAAGGAGGATCTGGCAGATATTAAAATCGGTGACATTGTATGGCTGGACGGCGATCTGATGACCTGTCGTGACGTGGCGCACCGCAGACTGGTGGAATACGGCAGGGAACTTCCATATGATATCAGAAACAAAGCAATTTTTCATGCAGGACCGATCGTACGAAAAATCGAAGGAACCGAGGATGATTACGAGATGGTATCTGTTGGACCGACTACTTCCATGCGCATGGAAAAATTCGAGTACGAATTTACCGAGCAGACCGGTGTCCGCGTGATCGTTGGCAAAGGGGGCATGGGACCGAATACCGAGCGTGCATGTAAAGAGTTTGGTGCCATCCACTGTGTATTCCCGGCGGGCTGTGCCGTTGTGGCAGCTACTGAAGTGCAGTACATTGCGGAGCATCACTGGGATGAGCTTGGAATGCCGGAAACACTCTGGTGCTGTAAGGTCAAAGAATTTGGCCCGCTGATCGTATCCATTGATGCAAACGGACGCAATTTATTTGAAGAACAGAAAGTTATTTATAATGAAAGAAAAGAAGCTGCAAAGCAGAAGATTTATCCGGAAGTAAAATTTATCAAATAAAAATTTATGCATATAGAAGATAATTTATGCTGGCAGATCCATTCGGTTGCATAACTGAGTACTCCATAGAATTACAGGATGCGCACCATGTATAGCAGGCATGGTGCGTATTCTTTTGACAGGAAATTACATAGAAAATCCTTTTAAATTTCTGATTCCGAAAAGGAATATCTTCATAACAAGAATGATTTTTACAAAACAACCTAACTGGTGTTTTAATAGTGGTAAAGAATCATGCAAAATTAATAAAAAAATTATATTTTGCGAGTCCTTGAAGGACAATGGTCAGTATTTTGTATACTTTGCATAGAATACAAGTGAATTTGCCAAAGAAAGGCACAAAAATGAATAGACAAACAGGAACATTTTTCTTGAATTTTTGTAAAAAATGAAGTAGAATGATTCTGATATGTTAATAAAATAACAATCTCAAGGAGGTATGAGGCAATATGGCAGAATGTTTAGCGTTAGAGCGAATCAACCGTCTGTTAGATGAAGGTAGTTTCGTGGAGGTTGGCGCATTAGTTTCCGCCCGCATGACAGATTTTACCGTAAATAACCAGTCCGCAGCATCCGATGGTGTCATCACAGGATACGGACAGATTGAGGGCAATCCGGTGTATGTATACAGTCAGAACCGTGATGTGCTGAACGGAACAATGGGCGAGATGCACGCAAAGAAGATCGCAAAATTATATGATATGGCTGACAAAGCAGCCGCTCCGGTAATCGGACTGTTAGATTGTGGCGGTTTCCGTCTGCAGGAGTCTGTAGATGCACTGGACAGCTTTGGAACAGTCCTTGCAAAACAGGCTGAGTATGCAGACAGTGTACTTCAGATCAGCGCAGTAATGGGTAACTGTGCAGGTGGCATGACACTGATCCCGGCTATGAGTGATTTTGCATTTATGACAAAAGAAGCACAGATGTATGTGAATGCACCGCATACCATTCAGGATAATAAAAAACTTTCCCGTGAATTCAATTCCGCAGAGTATCAGGCAGCAGTTTCCGGACAGGCAGAAGTACTGGAGAGCGAGGACGCTGTTCTGACAAAAATCCGTGAGCTGGTAGTAATGCTCATCGATGAGGAATACGGACGCTGCGGCGAGGATGATCTGAACCGTTATATTTCCGAAAAAACATGTGCAATGAAAGATGCACGCGCATTGTTAGGTGAGTGTGCAGACGATAAATTCCTGGAGATTCGCCCGGATTACGCACCGGAGATGGTGACAGGATTCCTTACATTAAATGGAATTTTAGTTGGTGCAGTGGCAAATGCCGATGCACTTTATGATGAAAAAGGTGAGAAGACAGCAGATCTGGCTGACGGACTTACCGTAGACGGATGTGAGAAAGCAGCCGCTTTCGTAGCATTCTGTAACGACTGTGAGATCCCACTTCTGACTGTGACAGCAGCAGATGGATTTGCACCCGTAGAGCAGACAGAAAAAGGTCTTCCACAGGCCATCGCAAAACTGGTAAAAGCTTACCACGACGGCGGTTTCAACAGCAAAGTAAACCTGATCATGGGCGATACTTACGGCAGTGCTTATGTGGCTATGGGCGCAAGAAGCATCAGCGATGCGGACATGGTATTTGCATGGGATGATGCAAAAGTCGGCATGATGGAAGCTGAGAAAGCAGCCAATATCCTGTTTGCCGCAGAAGGCGAGATGGCAACTGCAAAACAGGCAGCCGCTTACGAAGGAAAACAGAATGCCGTAACTTCTGCAGCTGCAAGAGGAAGTGTGGATGCAGTCATCGCTCCGGCACAGACAAGAAAACATCTGATCATGGCATTTTCCATGCTGTAAAGAAAGGAAGATAGTGAAGATGAGAAAGAATATCAAAGGGATTGCAGCAGGCGGTCTCGGACTCTTAGCTTTACAGCTTCCGGGGATGACAGTGTTTGCGCAGGCAGCAGATATGAAATCAAGAATGCAGAATGCCCTGATGAATACCGTGCTTGGTATGGGTACTGTATTTGCCATGCTGATCGCTATCGCGCTGATCATTTACTGTTTCAAGATCATACCGGTGATCCAGAAGAAATTTGCGAAAAAGGAAGAACCGGTGGCTGAAGCACCAAAGGCAGCACCCGTTGCAGCCGCTCCGGTACAGGAGACGGATGATCTTGAGCTGGTAGCCGTTATCGCAGCAGCAATCGCAGCCAGTGAGAATGTCCCGGTAGACAGCTTCAGAGTCCGCACCATCAAAAGACGTTAATCACACCATTTTGTTTAAGGAGAATAGAAAAATGAAAAGTTATACAATTACCGTAAACGGAAACGTATATGATGTAACCGTAGAAGAAAATACAAATGGCGCTCCGGCAGCAGCACCAGCTCCGGCAGCAGCACCGGCACCGGCTCCGGCAGCAAAACCGGCAGCAGCCGCAGGCGCAGCAGGAAGCATTTCCATCACAGCAGGCGCAGCAGGTAAAGTTGTTGACGTTGTAGCAGCACCGGGTGCAGCCGTAAAGAAAGGTGATCCTGTTGTTGTACTTGAGATCATGAAAATGGAAACACCGGTTGTAGCACCGCAGGACGGCACAGTAGCCAGCGTAGATGTAGCAAAAGGTGAGACAGTAGAATCAGGAGCAGTACTTGCTACCATGAACGCATAAGACAGGAGGTAGACATGTCAGGTAATATAGCAGAGACATTAGGCAATCTCGTGCATCAGACCGCGTTCTTCAATCTGACCTGGGGAAACTATCTGATGATCGCCGTTGCCTGTGTGTTCTTATATTTAGCAATTAAAAAGGGATATGAACCGTTACTGCTGGTACCGATCGCGTTTGGTATGCTTCTGGTAAATATTTATCCGGATATCATGATTTCTCCGGATGATGCAAGCAACGGTGTCGGAGGTCTGTTGCACTACTTCTTCAAACTGGATGAGTGGTCGATCCTTCCGTCCCTGATTTTCCTTGGTGTCGGCGCACTGACGGATTTCCGTCCGCTGATCGCAAATCCGATCAGTTTCCTTTTGGGAGCAGCCGCACAGTTTGGTATTTTCAGTGCATATCTGCTGGCTATCGTATTCGGATTTTCCGATGCAGCAGCTGCAGCAGTATCCATCATCGGTGGAGCAGATGGACCGACTTCCATCTTCCTGGCCGGAAAACTACATCAAAATGACCTGATGGGTCCGATCGCCGTCGCGGCGTACTCCTATATGTCATTGGTTCCGATCATCCAGCCGCCGATCATGAAACTTTTAACAACCAAAAAAGAGCGTTCCATCCGTATGGGACAGCTTCGTGAAGTTTCCAAACTGGAAGCAATCCTTTTCCCAATCGTTGTTACTATCATTGTGTGTCTGGTACTTCCGACCACAGCTCCATTGGTAGGTATGCTGATGCTTGGTAACCTGTTCCGTGAGAGTGGCGTAGTAAAACAGCTGTCCGAGACAGCATCCAACGCCCTGATGTACATCGTAGTTATCCTGCTTGGTACATCCGTCGGAGCATCCACAAGTGCAGAAGCATTCCTGAAAGTGACAACACTTCAGATCGTAGTACTTGGTCTGGTAGCATTCGCATTTGGTACCGCAGCAGGCGTTATCTTTGGTAAGATCCTGTGCGTTGTAACAAAAGGCAAGATCAACCCGCTGATCGGTTCCGCCGGCGTATCCGCCGTACCGATGGCAGCTCGTGTATCCCAGAAAGTCGGTGCAGAAGAAGATCCGACCAACTTCCTGCTGATGCATGCCATGGGACCAAACGTTGCCGGAGTTATCGGAACTGCTATCGCAGCCGGAGTATTTATGGCAATATTCGGAGTGTAAGTATATCCGTGAACTGATACATGTTTGATGTGAAAAAGGAGAAAAATTATCATGGAGAAAAAACCATTGAAAATAACAGAAACTGTTCTGCGTGATGCGCATCAGTCTCTGATGGCCACTAGACTGACCACAGAGCAGATGCTTCCGATCATCGACAAGATGGATAAAGTCGGCTATCATGCAGTAGAATGCTGGGGCGGTGCAACCTTTGATGCATCCCTGCGTTTCCTGAAAGAAGATCCATGGGAGCGCCTCAGAAAATTCCGTGACGGCTTCAAAAATACAAAACTGCAGATGTTATTCCGTGGACAGAATATTTTAGGATACCGTCATTATGCAGATGATGTCGTAGAATATTTTGTACAGAAATCCATCGCAAACGGAATTGACATTATCCGTATTTTTGACTGCTTAAATGATCTGAGAAACTTAAAAACAGCCGTAGATGCCTGCAAAAAGGAAAAAGGTCATTCCCAGATCGCACTTTCCTATACCTTAGGTGAGGCCTATACACTGGATTACTGGGTAGACACAGCAAAACGTATCGAGGATATGGGTGCAGATTCCATCTGTATCAAAGATATGGCAGGTCTGCTGGTTCCATATGAGGCAGAGCGTCTTGTAAAAGCATTAAAAGAAAATGTAAGCCTTCCAATCGAGCTTCATACCCACTATACAAGTGGTGTGGCTTCCATGAGCTGTCTGAAAGCAGTAGAAGCCGGATGCGATATCATTGATACAGCAATCTCTCCACTGGCACTGGGAACATCCCAGCCGGCTACAGAGGTTATGGTAGAGACCTTCAAAGGCACACCGTATGATACCGGTCTGAATCAGGATATTCTTGCTGAAATTAATGAGTACTTCAGCACAATCCGTGAGGAAGCAATGGCAAGCGGTCTGTTAAATCCGAAGGTGCTTGGCGTAAATATCAATACTTTACGTTATCAGGTTCCGGGCGGTATGCTTTCTAACATGATCTCTCAGCTGAAAGAGCAGAATGCAGAGGATAAATATGAGGAAGTATTAAAAGAGATTCCGCGTGTAAGAAAAGACCTTGGTGAGCCGCCTCTGGTAACTCCATCCAGCCAGATCGTAGGTACACAGGCTGTATTAAACGTTCTGATGGGAGAGCGCTACAAAGTTGCTACCAAAGAGACCAAGAGTATTTTACTTGGTGAGTACGGTCAGACGGTAAAACCGTTCAATCCGGAAGTGGTAGAAAAAGTACTTGGCGCTGATAAAGACAAAGCCATCACATGCCGTCCGGCGGATCTGATCGAGCCGGAACTTGACAAGATTGAGAAAGAAATGTCACGCTGGAAACAGCAGGATGAGGATGTACTGTCCTACGCACTGTTCCCACAGCAGGCACTGGATTTCTTCAAATATCGTGAGGCACAGCAGACAAAGGTAGATCCGGAAGCTGCTGATCACAAAAATGGGGCTTATCCGGTTTAAAAAAAGAATTCTTCTTTGGCTTTAAAAATTTAATATTTTGAAAGAAAACGCAGAATCCTGTCAGGACAGCTAGACGTTCACTACCCTCATTTCACTTCGGTTTCATCGCGCTCACTCCCACCTCCTATAAAAGCTGGTCGGTTCCCGTTCGCGCAAAACCTTGTGAAAATCGGTCGTTCACTCAACCGCTTGTCCTGACAGGATTCTGCGTTTTCTGTATATAAGTTATGCAATACTTTTGGTGAATATTGTAAAAAATAATGGTGTTTTGAATCACAACGTAGATGAAAGGGCTCAGGATATTTTTTCTTGGAAAGCGATTGTTAGCTGACAAGACAAAATATCCTGAGTCCTTTTTCACAACATAAATACTTTGCAAAAAAGTCATAAAAAGCGTATGAATTTTAAGAAACTTCAAAGTAATTTGAAGTTTGTTTGAAGTGACCTTGAAGTTGACTTTGAAGTGATCTTGAAGTATGAAATCAAGAAAATGTTTTGATGTGTTTTATAAGTGTATTTGTTGAAATATATGGACGCCAGTGATATAATGATGGACACGTCAATTGAAAACAGATATGTTGACGTATCGTAGAAAAATAATTTTAGAAAGAGGATTTAATATGGAACATAACAAAAAGGAGCGCAGCAGTTTCTCTGGCGGAATCGGTTTTGTGCTTGCCGCAGCCGGAAGCGCAGTGGGACTTGGAAATCTGTGGCGTTTTCCTTACCTTGCCGCGCAGTACGGTGGAGGTATTTTTATTCTGGTATATATCATTCTGGCACTGACCTTTGGTTTTACTCTGATGACAACTGAGATTGCCATCGGACGAAAGACAAAGCAGAGTCCGGGTACCGCATACAAAGTGATCAATGAAAAATTCGGATTTTTAGGTGTGCTTGCGCCAATCGTTCCGGTGATCATCTTGCCATATTACTGTGTAATTGGCGGATGGGTTGTCAAATATATGGTGACTTTTGTGTCCGGACATGGACTGGATGCAGCGGCGGATAATTTTTTCAGCAGCTTTGTTGGAAATTCCGTGTCACCGATGATTTATTTTGCTATCTATCTGGGACTGACAGCAGCGGTTATTTTGCTTGGTGTCAACAAAGGAATTGAAAAAATCAGTAAATTTCTGATGCCATTATTGTTGATTATCTCTGTAATCATTTCCATTTATATTTTTACGCTGCCGGGAGCAGGCGCAGGTATCAAATACTACTTGTTGCCGGATTTCTCCAAGTTTTCATTGAAAACAGTGTGTGCCGCCATGGGACAGATGTTCTATTCCATGAGTCTGGCTATGGGAATCATGGTAACGTATGGTTCTTACACGAAAAATGAGACAAGCCTGACAAAGTCCGTAAACCAGATTGAGATTTTTGATACGATCGTGGCACTGCTGGCAGGATTTATGGTCGTTCCGGCGGTTTATGTATTCAGCGGTGAGGCAGGAACAAAAGCCAGCGGAGCAGGACTGATGTTTGTAACACTTCCAAAAGTCTTTGAACAGATGAAAGGCGGTTCCATCATCGGAATCCTGTTCTTTATTCTTGTATTTTTGGCTGCGCTGACCAGTTCCATTTCCATCATGGAAGCCATCGTATCTTCCTTTATGGATCGTTTTGGCATCACTCGTAAAAAGAGCGTTGTGATCTGTATCATGATCAGTATTGTGATGGGAATTCCATCCTCTCTGGGATTTGGCATCTGGTCACATATCAAGATCCTGGGTATGGATTTCCTGACTTTCTTTGATTATATCAGCAACAGCGTGCTGATGCCGATCGTGGCATTGTGTACCTGCATTCTGATCGGATGGGTGGCAGGTGCGAAGACAGTTACTGACGAAGTAAAACGAAACGGTGAAAAAATGAACCGTGAAAAACTGTACAATGTCATGGTGAAATATATTGCACCGGTACTTTTGGTGGTAATCCTGATCACCTACTCATTGGCACAGTTCGGATTCTTTACTATGTAATACAC
>CAVAFS010000141.1:0-3229 GCA_963587975.1 Bulleidia sp.
CACATGGTGACTGAGTATAACGAAGATTTTGAGACATATTATCAGCAGTTCCTTGCGGATAAAAAGAAATCAGAGGAAACGGACCGGCTGTATTATTATGAAGATGCCAGACCGGACAGCGTGGATGTGTCCACCACACCGGATACGTCTTTTACCGCGATTTCCTATTCGATTCCGGACACGTTTTATCAGCGTGGCGGAGACAATATGCGTTATACGCCGTTTACGACTGTTGGACGTTTCTATGAGAAGGACGGCCGCTGGATGCTGCCTGTTACGGGAAGTTTCCATCATGCAGTCAACGACGGATACCATGCGGAGAAATTTTTCCGGTTATTGCAGGAGAATATTACAAAAGGAGTAACGCATGATTGATAAAAATCTTTTTCTTGAGACATTACATGAAGTGGCAGAAATTGCAGCCACATCCGGAGAAAAAATAAAACCCGAGGAAGTACACAAATATTTTGAGGGTATGGAACTTTCCGAGGAACAGGAAAAAATGGTCTATGAATATCTGAATCTGCCGCCGGAGGCCAAACAGGCGTCACAGGCAGAGGAAGAAGAGGCAGAAGCAGAAGAACCGGAAATTGTAACGGAGGAAGTTTATTCTACAACAAATTCCCCGTCTGGCATTCAGATCCGTCCAGATCATGTTGCTGAGGACGAAAAAGAAGAAGAGGATGAGGATGAGATTCCGCAGCCAAAAGACGTGGAAAAATTATCCGATTCCGCCTATTACAAAATGTACCTGGATGAAGTCCGAGGACGCGGAGAAGCGGATGAGGAAAAGATGCGGGAACTGTATACCGCAATCCTTCAGGGAAAACAGAACGTAGTCAATGATATCGTGGATGGATGGCTGATGCGTGTGATCCATATGGCGGGTATGTACGAAGATGTGCCGGTCAATATGGAAGACCTGATCCAGGAAGGAAATATGGCACTTTGGATGGCACTTGGCGCATTGCCGGAACTTGACAGTGCATCGGAAGTGGATGCTTATCTGGAAAAACAGGTAATTGCCGGTTTCGAGGCCTATATCCGCGAAATCACTGGAGATACCGATCAGGTGCAGGCGGTGCTTGGAAAGGCAGCATTGCTGCATGAGGCACGGAAGTATCTGGCGAAGGAGAATTCCGAGGATCCGTCGATTCGACAGCTGAGCGAATATACGCATATTTCGCCGGAGGAAATACAGGATATACTGGCGCTCCAGAAGGAAAAAACGGAGTAGGTAGTGAAGAAAAAAGACTCAATATTGAATCACGGGGGCTGAGACGCCCCCTTTGATTAAATATTGAGTCTTTTTTCATGTACGTTACGGTAATACGTTTTTTCCTTCTTTCGTGCCTGAGCCATTCGCTTCGCGAACAAAGTACATATATGCTTAGGCAAATTGCGAAAGTACATAGGAAACATGGGATTACTATTTTGGGAGTTGAAAAAATAAAATTTTCAGCCAATAAACCCTAAGATTCCTGCGGCAAAAGATAATTCGTGAACAGCGGAATGACCGGATTTAAATTATCTTTTTTCCACACGGCCACGAGGTGTAACGGGTCAGTTTTATAAAACGGCAGCGACAGCACCGCCGTATTGGAATTGGAAATACAGTTTTCATCCAGCACGGAAAATCCCAGTCCAGCCTCTACCTTCAGAAGGATATTCTGGATGGAAGTCGCATAAATTGTGTGGGCCGGTGTAAAGCCATGCCGCTCGCAAAATTGCACGATATTGTTATAAGCACCCCGGGAAATGGATGGATCAATGGCGATCATTGTCTCGGTACTTAATGCATCAAAGTGCAGATTGTTCTGCTGAGCCAGTGGATGTGCCTTTGAGATGACACATTTCGGGGTGGACTCAAAGAATACCTGATAAATAACGTCTTCTGCCGGATAATCAATGATATCAAAATCCAGTGTCAGAGCGATGTCGATGCGTCCGTTCAGTACTGATTCCCGTAAGTCGTGAAAATTGCCGCTGACAATGTCAATGCGGATGTTTGGATGATTTTCCCGCAGCAGATGCAGGGCATGGGGCAGGAAATTCTCGGAACGCTGAGTCTCAATGACACCAAGCACGATGGATCCGTTTTCGCCGAGTTCCGCATTGCGCGCCTTCTGTACAGCGGCTTCGCCCAGTTTCATCAGCTTGGAAAACTCTTCATAGAGAATAGCACCGCTGGACGTGAGCCGGACATATTTTTTTGTGCGCACAAACAGTTTCATCCCCAGTTCTTCCTCCAGATTGGAGATATTTCGACTCAGGGAAGACTGTGCGACAAACAAGTGGTTGGCAGCCTCTGTAAAATTCAGATATTCCGCTACATTTAAAAAACATTGAATCTGAAAGATGGTCATTGTGTTCCTCCACGAAGCATTGCGATTTCTTCTTTGTAAGGGGGCAGAGTTTTCTTTGGATTTTCAGGATCCGGCAGATATGGTGTTTCCAGAATTTTTGGAATATCTGCAAAATTCGGGTGATGCACAATGCTGTACAGCGCATCGAAACCGATCTCACCCTGTCCGATATTTGCATGGCGGTCCTTGTGGGCACCGCATGGATTTTTACTGTCATTGATATGAAATACGGCAATCTGGTCTTTTCCGATGATGCGGTCAAATTCTGCAATGACACCGTCAAAATCATGGATGATGTCGTAGCCGGCATCGTGGGTATGACAGGTATCAAAACAGACCCGCAGGCGTTCCGGATGGCGGACACCGTCATAAATGGCTGCCAGTTCCTCAAAGCTGCGTCCGATTTCCGAACCTTTTCCAGCCATGGTTTCCAGGGCAATGCAGCAGTCAGCGGATTCTTCCAGAACTTCATTTAAGCCTTTGATAATCTGGGCAGTTCCGGCCTCAACACCTGCGCCTACGTGGGAACCCGGATGCAGGATCAGAATCTTGCTTTTCATTGCAGCTGTTCGTCGCACTTCCAACGTGAGAAATTCCACGGCAAGTTCAAAAATTTCCGGTTTTACGGTATTTGCCAGATTGATGATATATGGTGCATGTACGACAAAATCGTCAATGCCATATTGCCGCATGGCTTCCCATCCGGCTGCAAGGTTTAATTCTTCCACCGGTTTACGCCGGGTATTCTGTGGGGCTCCGGTGTAAAGCATAAAGGTATTGGCATTATAACTGGCAGCTTCTCTGACAGAATTTAAAAACATGTCTTTTCCGGACATGCTCACATGAGAACCTATTTTTAACAT
>CAVAFS010000142.1:0-10895 GCA_963587975.1 Bulleidia sp.
GTGCTTGTTATCGATGACTGCTACAACGCAAATCCGGTTTCCATGAAAGCTTCTCTGGATGTACTGGCACAGGCAGAGGGACGCAAGATCGCAGTTCTTGGTGATATGGGAGAACTTGGTGAAAACGAGCGTGAGCTGCACTACGAAGTTGGAAAATATGCGGCAAACACAGGTGTAGATATTTTGTTCTGCTGTGGAACACTTAGCGAGGAACTTGCAAAAGGGGCACAGCGTGGACATACAAAAGTTATGTATTTTGCAGAACGGGAGAAACTGACACAGACATTACTGAATTTTGTGGAAGCAGGAGATACGGTTCTTGTGAAAGCTTCTCACTTTATGGAATTTCCGAAGATCGTGAAGGCGCTGGAAGAAGCATTGGAAGATTAAAATACATTTTGGAAAAAAGAATGCAGGAAATGTAAACTTGATGCTTCCAAAAAGATTGTAGTAGATAATGAAAAGTAAAAAGACTCATAGAGACGATGATCAAATGGTTAACAAACCAGATGAAAACGTTTTTATGAGTCTTTTTTATATTTAATGTACCTGACAATTTTCAATAATAGATGTATGCAGTACATCTGCAATTTACTATTTACTCTCCAGGGCTTTCTGCTGATCCAGCATGTCCTGAATGATATTCTGTGTGTAACGGCCAAGGGCGCGTTTTTCTTCTTTTGCCAGTTCTTTCGGGTAAACAGGTTCGCCATACTGGATGGTGACATGGGTCGGTTTTACAAACGGCATATGATCTTTGATAATATCACGGGTATGTGAGATCGCTACCGGAATGATCGGACAGCCTGTTTTTTCTGCAATCTTTAAGCTTCCTTCTTTGAACGGTGCCATTTCGTCACTGTCTCCACGGGTTCCTTCCGGGAAAATACAGATGGAAATGCCCTTCTTTACATATTCAATGGCCTGCAGGATTGTTTTCAGACTGGCTTTCATGTCATCACGCTTCAGGAAGAGGCAGTACAGGCGCTTCATCCAGATATTCAGCAGCGGAACTTTTTCCAGAGAATCTTTTGCAATGTAACCGGTTAAGCCCTCGCACTGTGCGTAGGTGATGATGATATCAAAATAGCTGTTGTGGTTTGCCACGTAAAGTACCGGGGTATCTTTCGGTACATTTTCCTGACCGGTAATGGTCAGTTTGACACCACAGATACGGTAGATGACCCGGAACGCCCACTGTACCATGCGGAGACTGCTGACATCCCGCAGATGCGGATTTTTCTTACCAATCAGCCATTCAATGAAAAGCACCGGGATTCCGATGATCAAATAGCAGATTGCGAACAAAACAGCGAGAATTGTTCTTATCATAAATATTTCCTCCAAAATGTATAAATTTTTCATTCACTCTAAAACGACCTATCTAGTATAGCAGATAGTTTTTCAGAAATCCATGCATATTTTTACAAATCGGAAAATAGAATAGAGCAAGAAATAAGGTGGGACAGAGGGGAAGAATGAAAAATGTGGGCGTATGGACAAAAATCTGCCGGATTGGGGCTGTATTTTCCCTTATTATAGTTCTGTGGTGCACCGGCTGCGGTGTGCAGAAAACCGGGACTGAAAAAATAAGAGATGTTGATTATACCGTGGTGACGGAACAGGAAATGCCGCAGGAGCTGCAGGCGGAGATCGAAAGCCGGAAAGCGGAAGATTTTAAGATGACTTATGTGATGGATGATGCTTTGTATATCGTGCGGGGCTTTGGCATGCAGGAGACCGGCGGATACAGCATCCAGGTGCAGAATCTGTATCTGGCAGAAAACGCACTTTATTTTGAGACGGATCTGATTGGACCGGAAAACGGTGCGCAGGTGGAGAAAGCTGTCAGTTACCCATACATAGCGGTAAAAACAGAGCGCCTGGAAGAAAATGTAGTGTTTGAATAGGAGGAGAGAAAGATTATGGATTTAATAACGGAATCAATTTGTGTGGAGGAGAAAAAAGGTCCTGCCATTACACAGGTGACTTTTGATGAGACGTATCATCTGCCGGATTATCTGCCGGACTTTTTTTCGGTGATCTTAAGTGACGGCAGCGTACAGGTGGAGGAAAGCAAGTGCAGTATCGGTCAGGTTCTGGTAAAAGGAACGCTTCGTTTTAAGGTGTTGTATCATACCGGACAGAGTGAGTGGAAGATCGCCAGTCTGGAAGGAGAAATCCCATTTCAGGAGACCGTGGTCCTTGAATCGGCAGGAGAATTTGATATGGCACAGACGGAAGTTATGCTGGAAGATCTCACGATTCGCATGATGAATGCCAGAAAGCTGAACATCCGTGCACTGGTGGAAATTCGGGTACAGGCCAGAGAACGCAAAGACCTGCAGATTCCTGTGGGACTGGAGAAGACGGAGCATCTGGAGTTGAAGATGCAGCAGGAAAATTATCTGGAACTTTGCTACCGGGGCTGTGAGCGAGCCAAGATTCGGGAAGAAGTGCGGATTCCATCAAACAAGCCGAATATTAACCAGATTCTCTGGCAGCAGACGCAGTTGATGGGAATGGAAATTCATGTGGAAAATGGCAGTGTGGGTATTCAGGGAGAAATTCAGATTTTTCTGATTTATCAGGGGATGGAAGAAAACCGGATGCAGTGGCTGGAGCAGAGAGTACCTTACCAGAGCAGTCTGAATATTCCGGAGGCTAAGATGGATATGATCCCATATGTTGTGATCGGAACACCGGTTTTTTCCTGCAGGGAGCAGGAGGATGCGGACGGAGAGCCGCGGGTGCTTCTGATCGAGACAGAACTGGCTATGGATCTGCGACTGTATCGGGAAAAGAGTATGGAACGGTTGTTGGATGCATATTCACTGGAGCAACAGCTGAATCTTCACTGCGAATCGGTTAAAACCTGCAGTCTTCATATGAAAAATGAGGCAAGGTGCCGGGTGAATGACACGCTGAAACTGAAAAATCCGGAGGAAGAAATATTACAGATCGGTTCCGGAACCGGCCAGGCCCGGGGGGAGCAGTGGAAAGTTCTGGAGGACGGTCTGAGTGTGGAAGGAACTGTCAGCGTGAAGATTTTGTATCTGAGCAGTTCAGACAGCGCACCGGTAGGAGCTGTGGAAGGTCTGATTCCGTTTCAGTGTCAGATCGATATTCCACATATGCCGCAGAATGCAGATGTGGAGCTTCAGATTTCACTGGAGCATCTGTCTTTCCTGATGAAAAATGGGACGGAACTGGAAGCACAGGCGGTGATCAACGTGGCAGTCATGGTGACAAAAATGCAGGAACAGGAGATGATCAGAGCGGTGGAAACACAGGCGCTGGATCCGAAATACTTCGAACAGATTCCAGGCATTTCGGGAGTGCGCCTGGATGAGGAGGCGGATCTCTGGAAAATTGCAAAAAAATTCCATACAACAGTTGCTGATATCAGACAACTGAATCATCTGGAGGAGCGAAAACCGGTATCCGGGGAGAAAATCCTGATAGTAAAACAGGGACTCGCACAAATCTGATAAAATATTACAAAAATGTTACAAAAAAGTGTGAAATATTTCTGAAATGCTGTTCTTTTGGTTGAAATTATGACAGGGAAATGTTATAATCCATTAGGTAACGAAAAAGAGACACATTACGAAGGAGTATTTCAATATATGAAGAAAAAAATTATTGCGTTGGGATTAGTCGTTGCGATGGCTTTATCTGGTACACAGATGGCAAATGCAACCAGTCTTTCTAAAGCAAGAAGTCAGAAGAATGAGGCACAGAACAAACTTGACTCTGTAAACAGCCAGATTCAGGATATCGAAAGCCAGCAGTCCAGCTTACAGAGCGAGATTGATAAAGTAGATTCCGATCTGGTAGATGTACTTGTAAGTCTGGATTTGATTTCTGACCAGATCGATCAGAAAAAAGTAGAACTTGCACAGGCAGAAGCAGATCTGGCAGCTGCAAAAGAGAAAGAAGCAGAGCAGTACAGCTCTATGAAAGAAAGAATCCGTTATATGTATGAGAACGGTGACAGTTCTTTCCTGGATGCATTAGTTGGTGCACAGAGCTTCGCAGATGTATTGAATAAAGTAGAGAATTTCTCAAAAGTATATGATTATGACAGAAACCTTCTGGTAGAGTATCAGAATACAAAGACAGAAGTCGCTAATCTGGTAACTCAGGTAGAAGAAGAGAAGAAAGATCTGGAAGAGAACCAGGCTACATATCAGGAGCAGCAGAAGAATCTGGAAGAGATGAAAGCTCAGAAGAGCAGCCAGATGGCAGATTTTGAAAGTCAGCTTGCACAGGCACAGAGCCTTGCAGCTCAGTATAAACAGACTGTTGCAGAGCAGAACGCGATCATCGCACAGCAGCTTGCAGCAGCACAGACTGTAAAAGTAACTGCAGGAGCATCCAGTGTTGCATCTACAAAATCCAGCAGCACAAGTTCAAATTCTACCAGCAGTTCAAGCAGCAAATCTAACAGCTCAAGCTCAAGCAGCTCCAGCAGTTCAGATTCCAGCTCCAGCAGCAGCTCAGGATCCGGTACAGGATCTGCAGTAGCAAGCTACGGATGTCAGTTTGTAGGAAACCCATATGTATGGGGAGGCGAAAGCCTTACAAACGGAGCAGACTGTTCCGGATTTGTAAAGAGTGTATATGCTCACTTTGGTGTATCACTTCCACATAGCTCAGGAGCTCTGACAGGTGTAGGCCGTGCAGTATCTACATCCGATATGCAGCCGGGTGACATCGTATGTTACAGTGGTCACGTTGCAATCTATATTGGTGGCGGACAGATCGTACATGCAAGTTCACCGTCTACAGGTATCAAGATCGGACCGGTTAACTACGGAAAATCAATCATTGCAGTACGTAGAATTTTCTAATCGAATTTAATTAAGAACAGATAATAATAGAATCCTCTGAACAGCGATGTTTGGAGGATTTTTTTTGACGGGAAATGGTGCTGAAATTTTTAGTTTTAATTAAGCAGAGAACATGTCTGTCGAATATAAAAAAATCCCCGATTTACAGAAATACTGTAACCGGGGATTCTGCGTCTGATTTTTATTTGCAGAGTTCAGCAACCACCTGGTTGATCACTTTACCGTCTGCTTTTCCTTTTAATTCAGCCATAACCGCTTTCATGATCAGGCCTTTGTTTTTGGTAGCCAGAACATCAGCGAAACGCTCGGTCAGAATTGTTTTTACTTCCTCAGCGGATAACAGCTGTGGTGCATATTCGTTGATAATATCGTAACGAGCCTGATACTCTTCTTTCAGATCGGTACGATCTGCCGGACAGGTATCCACCTGCTCTTTTACACTCTTTAATTCTTTTAAGATGACACGGTCAACAAGTTCCGGTTTGATATCATCCCGGCAGCCCTCATCAATCGCTACTTTTTTTACCGCAGATACCAGGGATGAGATTGCATCTTTGCGCACTTTGTCTTTGGCCTTCATAGCTGCGATCATGTCTTTTTGTAATGTCTGCATTTCCATAATGACAGTACCTCCTGAAAATTAAATATGAATTCTGCTAAGCAGTTTGTTGATATAGTATTGTTTGATATGATAATAATGCTGGCGGATACAGTCGTGGGCAGCTTCTGAATCTTTTGCCTTGATCGCATCCAGGATAGCGGAATGTTCTTCATAAGACTGATGAGCAAGCTCTGCATCATCCAGAATCGTGGAGATAAAAAGCATCTGCTGACAGTCCAGTTGATCGTATACATTTTCCAGACGCTTGTTGCCGGAATAGCTGACCAGAAGTTCATGAAATTTCTGATCCCAGCGGGTACAGTGATAAATATCACCGTCATCCAGAGCTTTTTTCATATTTTCCAGTGCGACTTCCAATGCATTTACCGCCAGGGCATTTGATTTATTGATACATGCAGAGACCGCATAAGTCTGAAGCAGTTCGATCAGATCATATACCTCCAGAATATCTTCTGTGGTAAAAGAAGCAACGACGGTTCCTTTGCCCGGGACAAAAGAGAGCAGGCCTTCGTGGGTCAGCTGCTGAAGTGCGTTCCGGATCGGAGAGCGGCTGACATGATAGATGTCACACAATTTACGTTCTACCATAACGGTTCCTTCCGGGTAAGTATTATTTAAAATGTCCTCTTTGATCTGCTGATATGCAAGCTGCTGCTTATTTTCTGCAGGCTGGTTGAGTGAAGCATATTTGTTGTTTTCCTGATTTGCCATTTGCATTTCTCCTGTTAAAAACGGACGGATACGGATTGAAAAAAACGGTATCATAGTTCCATAAGTTGATGTTTGCAATTCCTCTATAAAAAACGAACAGATACAGATAGATAAAGGTGCTGCATCAATGGTTTTTTTGGGTAAAACACAGGTATGCCATGGAATACCTGTATGTTATAAAAAGTATAGCAAAAATGCAGTTAGATGTAAAGAAACCTTTTATTTTCATAGAAAATGTGATAAGATATGGAAAGTATAACGATTTAAAGCGTTGATGTGAAAAAGAACAGGGGATTTGGAGGACATAGATCATGATTTCAAAACGTTTGAGAGAATCACTGGATTCATCCATTTGTATCCGTGACATTTTTGAGGAAGGAAAAAAACTGGCAGCAATTTACGGTGCAGAAAATATTTTTAACTTTACCATCGGTAATCCGAGTGTAGAGCCGCCAGCAGAAGTGAATGCAGCACTGAAAGAGATTATTGACACAGAAAAACCGCTGGCACTGCACGGCTATCCTGCAAATGTGGGACATCCGGAAGTACGTAACCACATTGCAAATTATCTGAACGGAAAATATGACTGCAGCTATACAGAGCAGGGCATTATTATGACAAGTGGTGCGGCAGCAGCCATCGTAGTTATTGCAAATACATTGCTGGATGACGGTGACGAGGTCGTAACATTTGCGCCTTATTTCTGGGAGTACAAAAGCTATGTGGAGACAATGTACGGCAAGTTAGTTCCGGCTCTTTGTAATATGGAGACATTACAGCCGGATCCGGAGACTTTTGAGGCAGCGTTGTCACCAAAGACCAGATTTGTTCTGATCAATACACCGAACAATCCGACTGGTGCGGTATACACAGAAGAATCTATCCGCATGGTTACGGATATTTTGAAGAAGAAACAGGAAGAGTACGGTCATCCGATCTATCTGGTTTCCGATGAACCATACCGTAAACTGGCTTACGATATCGAAGTGCCGTATCTGACTCATTACTATGAAAATACAATTGTTGTATATTCCTACAGTAAAGCATTATCCATTCCGGGCGAGCGTATCGGATACATTGCCATGGAGCCTTGCGTGCAGGATTATGAGGACCTGATCGCAGGTATGACAGCTTCCATGCGTTATCTTGGTTATGTAAACGCACCGTCTCTTCAGCAGAAAATGCTGTTGAAATGTGTGGACGCTTCTGTGGATATCAGCATTTATCAGGAGACAAGAGACATTTTGTACAACGCACTGACAGAGATTGGTTACACCTGTATCCATCCGGACGGAGCTTTTTATCTGTTCGTAAAGGCTCTGGAAGAGGACGATACAAAGTTCTGCGAGCGGGCCAAAGAGGAAAAAATCCTGATGGCACCGGGAACTGCATTCTATGGACCGGGTTGGGTTCGCGTGTCTTACTGCGTACCTGCAGATGTGGCAAAAAGAAGTGTGCCTGCATTTAAAAAATTGTATGACAAATATCAGAAATAGTGTTATAATGTGTACACAAAACACGGTTACCAAATGGATACCTGATGCAAATTCTTTGTTTGGTAAGTGTCAGATCTGGAAAAATTGTGTTATACATGAAATAAGCAGTATATGAATATAGAAATTTATTATAAGAAATGGGACGAAAAAGAAAAAAATTCCCATGAACTTTTGGAGCGGGCAGTTCGTCAGTACGCCCGGGAGAATGCCTTAGTGTTTCCGGAATCGCTGGAACTGACGGCTGTTGACCACAAGGAGAAACCATATTTTCAAAATGTGAAAGATATACAGTTTTCCATTTCCCACAGCGGGGAATGGTGGGCATGTGCCATCAGCCGGGAAGCGGTGGGACTGGATATTCAGCAGGAGCAGGACTGCAGGGCGGATCGGCTTGCCAGACGTTTCTTTCATCCGCTGGAGACAGCGTGGCTGGAAAAAAATGGGTACTCACATTTTTGTAAAGTATGGGCGTACAAAGAAAGTTATGTGAAATATACGGGTGTCGGACTGGTACAGGGAATGGATTATTTCTCTGTCATAAATCCGGCTGGTGTTCTGACTGGAGTAGAAGATGTTTGCCAGCAGTTTGTGGCTTTTCATCGAGACTGCCATATGGTAGTCACAACGAAACATAGGTGGGATTTTTCTCTGCGGGAGCTTATCGGTTGAGAACCATTGCGGGGGTGAGAAGTTCAGAAATAAAGAAGGATATTTCTGACGGTTCTCAATAAGGAAGATAAGCGGCAGAGAAGCAGAAAGGAAGGTGTGAGGTATGCGAAAAAGAAAAAGTGTCGTAATGATCTGTCTATTGGTGGTCATAGCAGTACTGATTGGGGTATCAGTGGTGACACCGGGAAAAATAGCTGATCCGGAGAATTATACCTGCGGGGCGTATGCAACGATTTTTGCTTTGCTGCCACCGGTGGTAGCAATCGGGCTGGCGCTGATCACGAAAGAGGTGTATTCATCTCTGTTTACCGGTATTGTCGTAGGTGCGTTGCTGTACAGTAACGGTAACCTCGAACTGATGATGAATACCATGTTTTTCAATGAAAACGGTGGAATGGTATACAAGCTGGCAGACAGTTGGAATGTCGGTATTCTGATTTTCCTTGTTATGCTTGGTATTCTGGTTGCGTTAATGAACAAAGCGGGAGGTTCCGCAGCATTTGGTAAATGGGCGTCAAAACGAATCAAGACAAGAATCGGTGCACAGCTTGCTACTATGGTTCTTGGTGTTTTGATCTTCGTAGATGATTATTTTAACTGTTTGACCGTAGGAAGCGTTATGCGTCCGGTAACGGATACCCATAAAGTTTCCAGAGCAAAACTGTCTTACATCATTGATGCTACAGCGGCTCCGGTATGTATTATTGCACCGATCAGCTCCTGGGCAGCAGCGGTTACTTCTTCAGTACCGGAAGATGCTGGAATTAATGGATTTGCAGTATTTTTACAGACAATACCATACAATTTATATGCAATCCTTACCTTGGTTATGATCGTTGGTCTGACTGTATTCCGTGTGGATTATGGTCCGATGCGTACACATGAATTAAATGCGATCAAAGGTGATCTGTTTACTACACCGGAGCGCCCATATGATGAGAGCGACGAAATTGTAGAAGAAGGAAAAGGTATCGTTCTGGATCTGCTGCTTCCTGTAATCGTGTTGATCGCAGCTTGTATTGTTGGTATGATCTATACAGGTGGATTCTTTGATGGCGTAGATTTTATCAGTGCATTTTCAGGATCTGATGCATCTGTTGGACTGGTAATCGGTGGATTCGTTGCACTTATTTTTACTTTTGTATATTACATGCTTCGAAATATAATCTCATTCCAGGAATTTGCAGAGTGTATTCCGGAAGGATTTAAAGCAATGATCGCGCCAATTCTGATCCTGTCCTTTGCATGGACACTGTCCGGAATGACCAATCTCCTTGGAGCAAATGTATTTGTGGCAGATCTCGTAGCAGGTTCCGCAAATTCACTGCAGGGCTTCCTGCCGGTAATCATTTTTGCAGTGGCAGCAGGTCTGGCTTTTGCAACAGGAACTTCCTGGGGTACTTTCGGAATCCTGATTCCGATCGTAATCAGTGTATTCCCAGCCGGAACCATGATGGTTATTTCCATTTCCGCATGTCTGGCAGGTGCTGTATGTGGCGATCACTGTTCACCGATTTCTGATACAACGATTATGGCATCCGCAGGCGGACATTGTCATCATGTAAACCATGTAACCACTCAGATTCCGTATGCAATGACGGTTGCAGCAATCTGCTGCGTGGGATATGCGATCATGGGTGTATTTAATGCTATTGGACTGTTAGGCGTAGCATGGATCGCACTGCCGATCTGTATCGTGTTGATGATTCTGCTGTTACTGGTACTGCGGAAGAAATATGGCAGAGAAGATATCTAAATACCATTTTGAAAGTAAAATAGAAAATCTCCCGGAGCAGATATGAAAGTCTCTGCTTCCGGGAGATTTTTGTGTTATTTCAGTGCACCATTCATTCCTTCTACGAAGAATTTCTGGAAAATGAAAAATACGATCAGGGATGGTAACATACTCAGAAGAACAAGTGTCATGTTGTCACCTTTCATACCGAGGGTAAGATATACAGTCATAGGTATTTTCTGGTCGTTGTACATAACAAGGTGTGGCCACTGATAAGAGTTCCATGCATTTAAGAATGCGATAATCGTACCACAGGAAAATGTACTTTTCATACATGGTAAGTAAATCTGAAAGAAAATACCGAGTTCAGAGACTCCATCCAGTCTGGCCGCTTCGATCAATTCATAAGGAAATCCTCTGGAGTTCTGACGGAAAATCATGATGATCAGCGGAGAGGCAAGAAATGGTGCCATGACGCCCCACATAGTGTCAATGATGCCCCATTTTGTATACATTTTGAACAGTGGAATCATCAACGGAGTAATGGAAATCATCATAGCAAATAAAACAACTTTAAATAAAATGTCTTTGTATTTGTCGTGATAAATTTCAAATGCAAATCCTGCCAGACCACAGATCAGCAATGTTAATAGAGTTTGCACGATGGTATATCGCAGGGTAAACCACATGGATTTCAGAAATTCTGTTTGAAATAAAATATAGTATATATTTTTCCACAACTCTGTTCCTGGAACGACAGGTTCTTTTGAAAGTGCGATATTTCCACCACTTGCACTGCATATCAT
>CAVAFS010000143.1:0-11661 GCA_963587975.1 Bulleidia sp.
GCCTTGTACTGGTCCTTCAATTCTTCGATCAGGTACTCTTTTCCATTTAAGCAAAAATAGATGTGCGACGGATCGACCTGAGTACCATCGAAATAAATATCTAATTTTTCAATACAGCTTAAGAATGTTCCACGGTAAGACGGGTAACGGATCTGAAACTGGTATCCCAGGGTGATTCCGGCTTCTTCATAAGGCTGAAGCTTCTGATCACCGATTAAAATCTTGTTAAATGCCTGAAATTGCATAGAAGTCTCTCCTCGTGTTTAATTTTTTCAGATAATAATTCGTTTTCTCCGTTCTGCGAACTCCCGAAAACGCCAGCTATTCGCAATCCATGCTATCGCATTACTTGCTCATATCTGTTTATCCGTCAAATATCCAGATGGTTCTGCCTGCAAGCAGTCTCACCACCTGGCTGCTTGACGGAATTATTATCTTAAATTACGAACTGACTCATGTATCTCTTGCTGAGTTTTAAGCTGTCCAGTACTTTTTCCTGACTGCCCTCGAAGTATTTGTCCTCTACTTCGATGCAGGTATATCCATCGTATCCGATGTCTGTCAAAGCAGACACATATTTGCCCCAGTCCACATCGCCGTAACCCGGAAGCTTCGGAGACATGAAGTCAAGCGGATATCCCATGATACCAACTTCCTGAAGTTTATCCGGATAAACTTTGATATCTTTGTAATGTACATGGAAGATTTTATCCTTGAACTCATAAATCGGTTTAATGTAATCGATCATCTGCCATACGAAATGGGATGGATCGTAATTGATACCGAAGTTATCACTTGGAAGGATTTCAAATACTTTCTTCCAGTTTGCCGGTGTGGTCATCAGGTTCTGTCCGCCTGGCCACTGATCCGGTCCGAACAGCATCGGGCAGTTCTCGATGGCAACTTTTACGCCCTGCTCCTCTGCCAGTTTGATGATCGGAGGCCATACCTCTTTGACGATCTCAAGGTTTTCTTCTACTGTCTTTGTCTGATCACGGCCGATAAAGCTTGTAACCATGTTGATTCCCAGTTTTGCACTTGCTTTGATCAGAGCCATCAGGTGATCAATGGAAGCCTGACGTTTCTCCAGATCCGGGTCAAGTGTATTCGGATAAAAAGCAAGAGAAGAAATCTCTACCTTCTTTTCTGCTGCATAATCCAGAATGTGTTTTGCGTATGCATCATCCTCCAGTACGCGTTCTGCGTCAATGTGGCTGACACCTGCATAACGACGCTCTGCTTTTCCCTGCGGCCAGCATGCAACTTCAACACACTCAAAGCCAAGATCTGATGCGATATCCATCATTTCTTCGTAATTGCTCTGATCCAAAATGGCACTTACAAATCCTAATTTCATTGCATTTTCTCCTCTTCTATCTGATTATTTTATTTTTATACACGTTGTGGAAGTATTGAATCGCCCAACACTCCCACAACCATTTTTACCTTATTTTGTTTTATTTGTTCAGGATTACTTCTTTTCCTGTACGTGCGGATTCATAGATAGCATCCAGAATCTGTGTTACAACGAAGGCCTGCTCCGGTTTTACTACCGGCTCTGTATCGTTGAGGATACAGTTTAACCACTGCTCGCACTCGATATCTTTCGGCTCGGAAGATCCGCCCTCGAAGAATGCGATTGTGCCGCCCTCAGACAGTTTCTGCTCAACCAGCTGTCCGTGATATGTTCCGTTTACGATCAGATCGTACTCTCGGCCGTTGCTTGCGCCACCGCCGGACATAGCGCCAACGATCTCAGCACCTGCTTTTGTACCGCAGAGTGTGCAGGCTGCTTCTCTGGAATCTTTCATGTTGATAGCCCATGAAGACTCAAGGAAGATGGTTGCACCGTTCTCGAATTTGATAAATCCGAATGCGGAATCTTCTACTTCGTATGTCTCAGGATCCCATGCACCGAACATGTTGCCCTGTGTAGCGAGCTCAGAATGACCAAGTTTCTCAAATACAGAACCCATAACAGATACTGGTTTGTAGTTATCCATACACCATAATGTGATGTCTAATGCATGTGTTCCGATATCGATCAGAGGACCGCCGCCCTGTTTTGATTTGTCCGGGAATACGCCCCATGTCGGAACGGCTCTTCTACGAATCGCATGTGCTTTTGCGAAATAGATATCGCCGAACTCACCAGCTTCGCATGCTTTATGTAATGTCTGTGTATCTACACGGAAACGGTTCTGATATCCGATGGTGAATTTCTTGCCGGATTTTTTCCATGCTTCCATCATTTTCTGAGCGGACTCTGTATTGTGTGCCATAGGTTTCTCACACATTACATGTTTGCCTGCTGCAAATGCATCGCATGTGATCGGGCAATGAGCTACGTTTGGTGTTAGTACATGTACTACGTCGATCTCAGGATCTGCTAATAACTCTTTGTAATCTTCGTATACTTTTGCGCCTTCAACACCGTACTCAGCAGCTGCTTTCTCAGCTCTGTCTACTAAGATATCACAGAAAGCTACCATATCTGCTTTGTCAGCCTGATTTTTCAGTGCCGGTAAATGTTTCTGATTTGCGATACCACCACAACCGATGATACCTACCTGTAATTTTCCGTTTTTCATCGTTTATTTTCCTCCATTTTCAACTGCTGTCTCTGCAGCATTCTCTTTCTGATTATGAGCACCTTCCTGACCCACATAAGCCATTCTCTTAGCTAACTGGCTTGTCAGGCAAACTGCTCCGAGCAGTACAAGACCACGAACTAACTGAGTCACACCTGCATTCAGTCCACACAGAACCAGGCCATTCTCCAGCATGATGATGGTCGGAGCACCAAATAATAATTTGTATACTTTGGAACCTTCACCACCCTGTACCGGGATACCTGCGATGAACAGTGCCATCATAACTTTCATCTCGAAGCCGGATCCCATAGTATTGTTTGTTCCACCAAGTCTTACTACCGTAAAGATACCTGCAACGGCTGCCAGAAGACCGGACATTACGAATGCCATGATTTTGATCTTGTCAACGTTTACGCCGGCATATTTCATTGCCACTTCATTCTCACCGATACCTCTTACATAGTTACCGAATCTGGTAAATCTCCAGATGTAGATAATTACAAGTACGATAGCTACGAGAATGATACCTTTTACAGCCGGTTTGTCCAGTACATACAGATTATCCGGCAGATAATATGCTTTATTACTTAATACCAGGTTTACGATTGCACGCCATGCCATCATCAAAGCCAGGGATGCCATAAAGGAATTTACTTTTCTCTTTGCATTTACATATCCCAGTAACAGACCGGAACCAATACCGATCAGAACAGAAATGATAATAAATACGAAAGAGTTTCCGGATGCCTGCGCACCCATCAATCCGAAACATCCTGCCAGCGCTACAACTACACCGGTACTGATATCAGTACCACCCATAGCTGCTACGAACAACATTCCGAGACCTGCAAGGATGGTAGCTACGGACTGGTTAAAGATGTTTAAGATGTTTCTGGAGCTCAGCAGTGCTCCACCTGTTGCCGCACTGAAAATAATCAGGATCAGGGCAAAAATGATGATTGGAAGCCATGTGTTAATATCAAAACGCATTTTTTTAGTTTTCATTACAGCATTACCTCCATCATTTTTTCTTCTGTGAAATCACAGTTTCTGGAAAGCATTGCAGCAAATTTATGGTCTTTCATAACCATGATACGATCGGACATACCCATGGCTTCCTGAAGCTCATCAGAAATCATGATAATAGCCTTTCCTTCTGCTTTTGCTTTCTTTAATACACTGTAGATATACGCTTTTACACCGATATCTACACCACGGGTCGGGCAGTCCAGGATAATGTAATCCAGGTCTTTTACCAGCCAGCGGCTTAAGTTTACTTTCTGTTTGTTACCACCACTCAGACGGCGGACAATGTGGTTCAGACCGGAAGATTTAATTTCAAAAGCCTGAGATGCTTTCTCAGCCAGCGCTTTTGTTTTCTTCGGGCTTAAAAATCCTACCGGACCGGATAACTCTACCAGGGACGGAATGATCAGGTTTGCACCGATTCCGGCGTCCAGCATCAGTCCGTTTGCATCACGGTCTTTGGAAAGGTACGCACCTTTTGTCTTTACCAGATCTCCCGGATGTTTCAATTCTGTTCCACTTGTTTTTACCCGAACGGTTCCGTCATGATGTTCCAGGCCGTAAATGGCACTTCCGAGCTCATGGATACCTGCATCGGAAAGTCCGCAGACACCAAGGATCTCGCCTTTATGTACATCAAAGGATATATGCTCACATTTACCTTCAATAGTCAGATCCCTTACTTCCAGAACGACTTCATCATCATACTGTTCTTCCTGATCGTCACGGTAGTAGTCACCGGAAACCTCACGGCCAATCATCTGACGTTTCAGTTCGTCCATGGTAAATTCTTTTGCTTCCTTGCACTCCACGATAACGCCATCACGAAGTACTGCGATCTGATCACAAATATCCATCATTTCTTCCAGATCATGGGTAACCATCAGAATGGTTCTGCCCTGGGATTTGAACTGCTCAATAAATTTGTACAGTACCTGACGGTTATCCTGGGATAATGCCTGGGAAATCTCATCCAGTACCAGGAAATCCGGGTCTGTGATCAGGGCTCTGGCCAGCTCCATGATCTTTCTTTCCTCAATGGAAAGGGTACCAGCCGGTACATTCAGCGGAACTTTTGGAAGATTCCATTTTTCAAATACTGCATCAGCGTCACGGTGCATTGCTGCCAGATCT
Source organism: Bulleidia sp. (assembly GCA_963587975.1). Taxonomy (GTDB): domain Bacteria; phylum Bacillota; class Clostridia; order Lachnospirales; family Lachnospiraceae; genus Eubacterium_I. The sequence goes on from CAVAFS010000143.1 coordinate 4,755, forward strand.
ACCGCAACACCTTTTTTATATTTATCCATCTTACCAAGGAACATATTTACAATGCCCGGCAGATTTCCTACTACTCCAAGCTCCTGTACAACCATGGCAATGCCATGTGCTGCCGCATCACTCGGAGAGTGTGGATCATATTCTTCACCATTTTTATAAAATTTACCTGAATCCTTGCTCTGCATTCCACATACCATGGAAGCCAGTGTGGATTTTCCAGAACCATTCTCACCTGCAAGTCCAAGGAGAATGCCTTTTTCCAGAACCAGGTTGATATCTTTGTTTGCAAGGGTCGGTCCAAAGCTTTTGCTGACACCTTCGATACGTAACATCTCTTCTGCCATTACTTCATAACCCCCTTATATCCCAAAGATGAGAGGATACCACATACAAGTACTACCATACCAAGACATACATCCTGACCTGTACCTGACGGGACACCCATCAATGTCAATACATTAAATAAGCCTGCTACAATAAATGCTCCGATCACACATCCAACTGCATCATTATAGATACGGGAGAAAGAACCTGCGATCAGGATGACAGCCAGTGATTTAAAGATACCACTTAAGGATCCCATACCTGCGGATGTAGTAAAACGTCCGGTATAGGAAAGCTGTGTGATAACGCCGATGGAGATGATAACAGCTCCAACTGCTGCAGAAAGCATGATTGTTTTTACTCTGTTGATACCCATTGCCTCTGCAACTTCTCCACCGCCACCGATGGCGCGAAGGTTAAAACCAAGTTTTGTACGGTTAAAGATAAACCATGCAACTGCAAATACTGCAATCGCGATAATAAAGATCGTCGGGAATTTGCCCAGCGCCTGGCAGTGTTTTAAATATACAACAGCTGCGCCGGCTGTCTTTGCACGATTTCCAACATAAATGGTTGCAATCGCCTCAAATACCAATGCCGCACCAAGTCCTGCTACCCAGGAAGGAATTCCCAAGAATACGGAACAGGATGCACTCAGTAACTCACATACGATCATGGCCACGACAGCTCCGATGATCAGACCCGCATATCCCAGTCCGAAATCCTCTACTAATACTGCTGCCACATTACCGGCCAGAATTGCCTGTGCGCCTATAGATAAATCGATCATACCGCCCGTAAAAATAAACATCATTCCCAGTGCAACGATCATTGGATAGGTAACCTGTGTCAGAAGTGTACGCAGGTTATTCGGAGCAAGTAATCTGCCACCTGTGATAAAGTGGCAGACTACAAATGCTGCGACGACAATCGCAATAACCAGTATCTGGGTTTGCAGACGTTTCTTTTTCGGATCGACACTTAAAGTTTTTTCTTTGGACATAAATGCCTACCCCTTTCTGCAAACAGATTATTTAGCAGCAGCTGCTGCTCTCTCGTCTAATGAATAATCATTGATAACTTTCATAAATGCATCATAGTTGAAATCAGGATTGTATTTTCCGTTCATAGCCTGGATCTCAGCTGCGGAGTAGCAATGATTATCAATGAATGTTGTCTTGAATTCCTCATATGTATCCGGTGTGATTTGGAACGGCATAATGTTGTCTACGAATACCATGTTTCCATCAGCATCTTTTAATGGAGTTCCGTCTAAATAGTTCATCAGAGCTACTGTAGCCATTGTACCGGCGATCCAGTAATCACCGTTTACGAACTCAACTGCATTGCTGTCATCGCACAGATACTCAAGTACTGCGGAATCAAGTCCGGATGTAAGAACTTTTGCGTCGATTCCCTGGTTAGAAATAGCATCTGCTGCACCGATACCATAATCAGAACCTGTACCATATACGAAATCAACATCCGGATAAGCTACTAAAGCGTTCTCTGTGTATGGCTGGATGTTATCCTGGGAGTCTGTGTAGACAACCTGTTCAATCTTACCGCCGCCTTTTTCAAACTCTTCTGTGAAGGCTTCGATACGTGGTGTATCTGTCGGGTCACCCTGTGCACCTGTGGAGATGATACATGTTTTATATCCCTGCTCTAATGCGTAATCAGCGATTAAGGAACCATACTCAGCATTTGCCGGTCCTACAGCACCTGCGAAGTACTCGCTGTTCTGTAATGCTTCGATGATAGCCGGATCAGATGGAACTTTATCAGAGAATACATAAGGAACTTTTGCTTCCTCACACATGTTGATAACTGTCTGATATAAGTTATCAGCCGGAAGCCAGATTACTAATCCGTCGCATCCTGCTGCGATCATATTCTCAACGTCCTGTACGATCTTATCTACCTGGAAATCATCGGATGTAGACTGTGATTCGCTGCCGAAGCACTGTACTACGTAATCCTGGTTGTTTGCCAGTGTTGATAATGCGTAAGAACCTGGTCCATAATAGTTGTAACCGATCTTGTAAGTTTTGTCTGGAGTAAAGCCAGTATCTTCAACTTTTGTTTCCCCTACAGCTGTTGCATCGCTTTTCTCTCCTGCTGCGCTTCCATCGTTGGAATCATTGCCTGCTGTGTTGCCACATCCTGCAAGCATTGCACCTGACATTGCTGCTACTAAGCCTACGCTCACTAATCTTTTCCACATCTTCATTGTGAAATACCTCCTTTTTCTTTCGAGTTGGTTTCTTCCCCTCTCGTTACATGTATTCTAACAAATACAATATTGTCCGACTATTTGAAAATTGTTTACTTTTTTCATTTTTTCCACACAAACTTGCCATATTTTGTTCATATTTCCTTTTTGTTTCTGAAACAAGCAATATTTTATATGTTTTTCTTGTCTTTTTGTTGTTTTTTTCATTTATCTATTCCATTTTTATGTCATTTCTGCTATGTTTTGTTCATGAAACAAACAAATAACTATTAAATTTTATCCTACATAACTAGTTGTTTCTTATCTTGTTTCATAATTACAGGCAAGAAGGATGTAATTTATTATGAATGGCAAAGTTACTATTTATGATATTGCGAAAACAGCAGGGGTTTCCCCGGCGACTGTTTCCCGTATGATTCATCAGCCAGGGGTTGTTACCAAGAAAACCAGGGATAAGATATTGAAGGCTTTCGAGTTCCATGAAATCTCCCCGGAGGATCTTGGCACAAAAAAAAGAAGCATTGCTGCTTCTTCTATAAAAAAGACATCTCAGGAATCCATTACATTAGTATGTATCCCGACCTGGAATAATCCGTTTTACGACGATATCCTGGAAGGCATCAAAGATTACCTGAGCCACGCACACTGTCATATGGTGGTAACACAGGAGATTCCGGAGCGCAGCACAATTTCTTCTTTTTTAAATTACTGTGCAAGCCTTCAGATTTCCGGCATCATTGTCATGTATGCATTATCCGAGGATGTACTGCGCCAGCTGAATGCAGCATATCCCGTTGTACAGTGCAGTGAGTACAATCCGTTTTTGAAAAATATACCATATGTTTCGATAGATGATTATTCCATTACCAAGATAGCCATCGCACATCTGATCAATGAAGGATGTAAAAATATTGCATTCTTCTCCTCCTCATATGATTATCGTCATGTGCAGAGCCGCTATCGGGCCTATCGTTCGATGCTCACCGGTAATGGACTGGCTGTCCGGCCGGAATATGTCGTGCAGGTTGCGGATTTTTCCTACAACCGTATTCTGGCCGCTGCAAATCATTTTTTCCAGCTGGCCGATCCGCCTGATGCGATTTTTGCCACATCAGACAAACATGCCCACGCTGTGATCAAAGCCGGACAGGCACTGGGATTTCGGATTCCGGAGGATATCAAAGTATTTGGTTTTGACAATACCATGTACGCATCCCTCTCCACTCCGACCATCTCCACCATCAGCCAGCCTCGACGTGAAATCGGAATGCAGAGTGCGAAGCTTCTGCTCTCGCTGATCCGCAATCCATATGAGCAGGTGAAACCGATCCTGCTGCCAAGTAAGTTAGTAATACAGGAATCTACCTGATTTTTGTATGCTATATAAATTAAACTCCTCATGAAAATGAAAGACCCGAGAAACATGTTCTCCGGTCTTTCGTTTTGTCTTATAAGCGTTTTCACTCCTCCATGTACCTAAAGGCATGAATCAATTGAATTTCCTGCGCTTCCATTTTTACAGAAAATCGCAGCGCCTGATCCGTTACGATCTGCTCCGCGATGGTAATATGCGGTCGGGACATATGATCGATATATTCCACATCCGCCTGGGTCAGAAATGCCACCTTACCCATACGTATCCATTCATCCTGCACGCCGCCATACTGGGATTTTACAACCCTGGTCTTGATATGGTATTTTCCATTTTTCACACCGGAGATCGTAATATTCAATGTGAGCTGTGTGTCATTCTCATAAAAATGCGGGATGCTCTCGATCCTTACATCCATCTCATTTTGCACATAATACTGAATATCCAGCGGTTTGTAGTTATGACAGGCAATGACATAACTTCCAAACTCATTTCTGGTGATCATGGTGTGTTCTGTCTTTTTCAGCAGATAATCTTCCAGACGATTCATCATATGAATGGCCCAGTAAGCCGGTTTGCAGATTCCCTGATGGGTGATCAGACCGCAGCGTCCATTCAGCAGCATCGGTGCGTCATCATCCTCCGCAAACTGATCTGTTCCGAACCAGTATCCCATCATGCCAAGTTCTTCGTACATACTCATGATTTCTTTCATGACATACGCACCCTTAAATCGGCTGTCATTCATTACATTGGCATTAATTACCGTAAAATTCCATTCACTGCAGATCAACGGCATCATCATGCCATACTGCAACAAGATTCTTTTTCGGCTCTCCACATAACTACGAATCTGAAAATCCTTGATGTGTTCCGGTTCCACCGTTTCTTCTTCTGTAATGTGGTGCATACGCCTCCATTCCCGGCTCTCATTCTCTGATGTATGGATTCCCTGCTCATTGAGCATTACCTCCCGCAAAAGCGGCGCATAACAGTAAACAGACAGAAAATCCGGCTGTACATTCCGTGTGCTCCATACCTCAATAAAATGTTCAAAAGAAATAATGCCATAGGAACGGTCGTAAGCACCGCCCACATGCGCCCTTGGGATCAGTTCCTTGATGGCCTGATACGCTTCCTCAAAGTATTCGATATATGTGGCCGGTTCTCCCTCCGGAAACCAACGTGGATCACACCAGAGTTCAAAGTACCAGGTAGATAACTCCTGACTGCTGTAACGGTTGATCAGATGTTTCATCAGGCTTCGGATAAATGCACCGTATTCCTCCGCTTCATCAAATAAAATATCACGCTCTTCGTGAAAAATATAATCTTCATAGTTTCGCAGCAAAATAAACGGCTTAAATCCCAGTTCCAGATACGGTTTGATATGATTCTGAGTCAAAAAGTCCAGACAGATATCCAAACGGCTGAAATTGTACCGCCGCTCCTTATTTCCTGCATTGATGTGCATACGCTTTTCATATAAATCCCAGATACGGACATACTCAAATTTCAATGTCCTGCACAGAAAAAGTGTATGATCCTGAATCTCTTTCTGCAGCAACAGATAGATTCCACCAATATTGATCATCTTATTCCAGTTTTTTTCCAAAATGGAATACTCCGATGCATCTGCCTGTATCTGCTCCACTTCATCAAATTCCCGTCCCGGAATATGGTTGTTTTTCTCAAAATAGTCCAGCAGCTGAAATTCTGCCAGGGAACGGTTTTCCTTATCGGCATGCTCCTGTGTCTGCTCTGTCTGCTTTAATTCCACGCGGTACTGCTTCGGGCTCATCTGATATTTCTCACGAAATGCCTTATTAAAAGCCGTCAGATTTGGGAAACCGCAGTCCATGGCGATCCAGGTCAGGGAATTATCCGTCTGTTCCAGCTTTTTTGTTGCCTTTTCCAGACGCACTTCTGACAGATATTTTGCAAAATTAATGCCCAGCTTTTTCTTAAAAAAACGGGAAATATATGGTGGCGACAGGAAAAAATGGTCCGCCAGATCTTCCAGTTTCAACGCCGACTGATAATTCATCCGGATATAACGGGTCATTTCCTGGATCAGAGACTCATCCTCTGTCCCTTCCAGTTCTTCTGCCGTCTGATTCCGCACAATAGAAAAGGAAGAAATCAAAAGTTCCGCGATTTCATAGTACAGACTGTTCAGTTTCAGCAAGATCCTGCCGTTGTCACCCTTTTTTCCATAATAATATGTGATACATTTTTCCAGCAGATTACGCAGAACCGTATGGCGCTCGGAAGCCTCCTCCACAGAATTTCCCAAAAACTCCAGTTTACTGATATCGTAATAATCTGAAAGGATCCGGACATTTGCCCGAAAACACATCACCAGCGCGTTTTTATCCATTTTAACCGCATACAGCTGAAACGGATTCAAAATGAGGAAATCTTTTTCCTCAAGTACCAGCGTGGTTCCCCCCATCTGCACCGACGCACTTCCGTTCAGCACAAAAAGAATCTGAAGATCCGTATCCGACACTTCCCCTTCCGCCGGAGTCAGCACATCAAAATCCATAAGCTGCTTTTCATCCATTGTCATTACCTCCCAAAAGGTTTTCTCTTCTGCCTCGCAGCTAAACTATTTTATAAGTATTTCTTTTTTGTATCCAAAATAGCGGCTTTCATCACCCGATATTCCTCTTCCATGGAGAGATATTTTGGGATGGCCTCCCCGATACGTTCCAGATCCAGATTGATCTTCTCACTGATCTTCTCATCGCTTTTCTTTCCAAGTCCCCAGAGCATGGATGTATAATTCACGTCTTTAGAGCAGGAAAAAATATAAAGTCCTGTCAGCTGACACATTTCCTGATAAATCAGCTCCTCCGGAAACTCTGATCCCTCATGCAGCTGTAATTTTTCCAGACACTGTTTTACCGTCTTTCTGTTTTTCCGCTCAGAAAACATCGTATCCAGATTTTCCGCAGTAATACGCAGTTCGA
>CAVAFS010000144.1:0-3232 GCA_963587975.1 Bulleidia sp.
TTCTTCGTCTTTTCCGTCTGTATCTACGGTCAGTATTTCTCTGAAATAACGGAAAAAAATTGCTTTGTCATCGCTTGCACGATAGATTTCCTTCAACCAGTATGGGAACAGTCCATTCAGCGCCTGTGTATAATTCAATCCCAGATAACGCTGTGCAAAGGACTGTAGTGGATATGGAATAAACTCCGACTCCCGTCCAAGGTCATTGATCCCGGACAGACTCAGCGCACTATTTAAAAGCAGGGTTCCTCTGGCTTCCTGATCTGCCGGATCTGCAAGGCTTCGTCTCAGGCATTCCAACACGGTTTTCATCGATCCTTCCGCATAATGCTCTGCCAGAACAGAACGGCTCAGATTCAGATAATTGATGGATGTCTGTACAAAAGCCGTCATCTGTCCATTTGTAAGAATGGAGTTTGGCAATGACATCATATATTCCGGATTTAACCAGGTAAATACTGCCTTTCCAACCGGACAGCCAGTCTGCACGCCAGACTCATCTAAGGTAATCTGAATATCCGCATTTGTCTCAGAACCAGACATTGGATTCGTTGGAACTGTGACCACCGGTAAATGTTCCAGACCTTCTGTAGAAAGCTCATACGTCAGATATTTTACCATCGGAACGTCTGTATGCAATGCGCCAAAAGCAATTGCTTTCGCCAGATCCATGCTGACACCACCACCGATACCAAGCACCACTTCGATCTGATGCTTCAGGCAGATTTGAACACCTTCCTCCACCTTGCTGAGCAGCGGTTCCTTTCCTCCCTGCAGGCAAACACAGGTAATTCCGCCAGCTTCCAGACATTTCTGTAAATTTTCCAGATGACCGCCTGCGCAAAAACTACCAGTTGGGATCACCAATGCCCGTTTTCCAAGCTTCGCAATCTCTTCCACTACATAAGGCATCTGCCCTGCACCATAAATAATTTTGACACCACCGTCATACACAAAATCTTTCATTTCTAATTCTCCTTTACAAAAACAACCTACAAAAACGCAAAGCCCCTTTTCATAACCTTCCCCTTAAACCACACAATTACCCGAAACATGTCATTCATCCCAGAAATTTTCCAATGCCCCAGGCAGACTCTCCAGCGTATGCACCTCATACTGACTCCACTCCCGTGGGAACAGCTGCCGGTAATCATTCCGCAAAAACCTCTCATCCAGCAGTCCGATAATTCCCTTATCGGATGCCGTCCGAATCACACGCCCTGCTGCCTGCAGCACTTTATTCATTCCCGGATACTGATACGCATAATCAAATCCCTGACCGTTTTCTTCCTGATAATACTCCTTCAGGATCTCCCTCTGGGTACAGATCTGCGGCAATCCCGTTCCTACGATCAGCACACCGATCAGCAGATCTTCTTTCAGGTCAATTCCCTCTGAAAAAATACCGCCAAGCACACAAAATGCCGCCAGCGATTTTTCCCGACTTTCGGCAAATTCCTGCATAAACTCTTCCCGCTCTGCTTCATTCATATTTCCGCTCTGCATTATGCAGTCCACTTCCCGTTCATTAACCGCCAGAAACTGCTCATACACATCCTCCATAAAGCGATAGGACGGGAAAAAGATCAGATAGTTACCCTTTTTTGCCCGCAACACCTGCTGAATGTACAGCGCGATCCGCCGGAATTCTCCAATCGTCCGCCGAGTATACAGACTGCTGACATCCCGGCCGATAAACAACAGCTGCTGTTCTTCCCGAAATGCCGAATCTGCATACACCGCATAATTATCTTTTTTCGAACTGAGCAGATTTTTATAATAATTCACAGGCAGCAAAGTTGCCGAAAAAAATACCGTACTGTTGCCCCGCTCCAGACATTCCTGCAAGTTCACCGACGGATTCACGCAGTACAAATGTAGGCAAAACCTGTTTTCCTCATCGAAATCCGAATACAGTACATAGTTTTCATCCACACGTTCAAACATATTCATAAAATGCCGCAGATTCAGATAAAATTCTGTAATATCCTTCCGCTCCGGCATCTCACCCCGGGACTGCAAAAACACATCCAGCAGTGACATCAGCCGCATTAGGGAAAAAGCAAATGCTCCGATACTTTCATACACCACATATTTCTCACATTCCCGCTTCCATTCCAGCATCTGGCGATTGCATTTTTCCAGCGCCGCCTCCAGTTTTCGATCCTTGCCTCGAATCAGTTTTTTCACCGCCAGAATGTCTTCCTTGACCAGAACGGCACTGTACATCTCCCGGCCACGCTCCACCAGATTGTGTGCCTCATCCACCAGAAAAATATAATCGCCCTTCTCTCCCTCGGAAAAGAACCGCTTCAGATACACATTCGGATCAAACACATAGTTGTAATCACAGATAATCACATCCGCATACAACGACGCATCCAGAGACATCTCAAAGGGGCAGACCTGAAATTTTTCTGCCTGCGCCAGCATCCGCTCCCGCGTAAAATCATCTTCCGTTGTAATCAGATCATACACCGCATCGTTAACCCGGTCATAATGGCCTTTCGCTCTTTCGCAATTTCCAGGATTACAGTCCATCTCCTCGCAGGGACACATTTTTTCCTTTGCTGTCAATACGATTACCTTTCCGCAGTATCCGTGTTCCTTCAACAGGTCACAGGTATCTTTTGCAACCGTTCGTGTGATCGTTTTTGCCGTGAGATAAAATATTTTATCGCCAAGATTTTCTCCAACGGCACGAACCGCCGGAAACAGCGTGGAAATCGTCTTTCCTGTTCCGGTAGGTGCCTGAACAAACAAGATTTTTTTCCGATTAATGGTTCTGTATACATCGCCCACCAGTTTGCGCTGACCATCCCTGTAAGGAAATGGAAATTCCAGCGTCTGGATGGAGGCCTGACGGATTTTTCTCCATACGAACTGAAAATCCGTCCATTTCCGATAGGCTTCGATCATATCCTGAAACCATCGTTCCAGCCGGAAAAAAGAAAAGTTCTCCTGAAACCGCCGAATTTCCTCTGTATCCAGATCGCAGTAGGTCAGCTGCACGGAAATCTGATCTAATCCATTCTGCAGTGCATAAATATAGGCATAACACATCGCCTGCGCCTTGTGCACAAAAATCGGTTCTTCAAAACGAGTCACATCGGTATACATGCACTTGATTTCATCAATGGTCACACCTTCTGCATTTGTAATAATTCCATCAGCCCGGCCTTCCAGTGCCAGAATATACTGCTCCTGCGGCACTTCCAGCTTCAAAGGAACC
>CAVAFS010000145.1:0-6914 GCA_963587975.1 Bulleidia sp.
ATTGAAAGGAGTGGGGAAAATGTTTAAAAAATTCACAAATGGCTGCGTAAAACTTGTGCAGAGATTTCTGCCTGACGCTTTCGTCTTCTGTATCATTCTGACGATCGTCGTATTTATCGCCGCAATGCCGGTAGCAGGTATGAACCCGATCGAGGTGGCAAATGCCTGGGGTTCCGGTGTATGGGGACTGTTAGCATTCTCAATGCAGATGGCCCTGGTACTGGTACTTGGTAGTGCGCTGGCTAACGCACCTGCCATCAAGAAACTGATTGTCAAACTCGCTGGTGTACCGAAGAAACCGGTAGGAGCAGTTGCATTCGTTACTGTTATTTCTGCAATCTGCTGCTTTATCAACTGGGGATTTGGTCTGATCATCGGAGCACTGCTTGCAAAAGAAGTTGCAAAGAAGATCAAAGGTCTTGATTATCGTCTGATCATTGCAGCTGCATATTCCGGATTTGTTATCTGGCATGCAGGTATTTCAGGATCTATCCCGCTGGGGATGACAGCATTAAACGCAGACGGTGTTGTTGACAACACTGCAGGTGCTGTTACAGAGATCGTACCGACCTCTCAGACAATCTTCTCTGCATGGAACCTGATTATGGTTGTAGCGGTAGTAGTAGTAGTAGCTTTTGTAAACGCAAAAATGCATCCGGATCCAAAAGATGTTGTTTCCATCGATCCGAAGTTATTAGAGGATGCACCGGATAACACACAGGTAAAAGCAAGAAAAGATCAGACTCCGGCAGAAAAACTGGAGAACAGCATGGTTCTTTCTTACATCGTTGTAGTAATTGGTGCAATTTATCTGATTTACTATTTTGTAAATGCAGGATCTATTCTGAATGCATTATCATTAAATATTGTAAACCTGATCTTCCTGATCCTCGGTATTGCTTTCCATAAGACACCGATCAGTTATGTAAAAGCAATCACAGAGTCCGCAGAAAGTGCAGGCGGAATTATCTTACAGTTCCCATTCTACGCTGGTATCCAGGGTATGATGGTTACAGCAGGATCCAATGGTGTATCTCTTGCATCTGCAATCAGTAATGCATTTGTAAGCATTTCCACACCGCGTACATTCCCGGTACTGTGCTACTTAGCAGCTGGTATCGTAAACTTCTTCGTACCGTCAGGCGGTGGTCAGTGGGCTGTTCAGGGGCCGATCATGATGCCTGCAGGATTACAGCTTGGTGTTACACCGGCCGTTACAGCTATGGGTATTGCCTGGGGTGATGCATGGACAAACATGCTGCAGCCGTTCTGGGCACTTCCGGCACTTGGTATCGCAGGCCTCGGCGCAAGAGATATCATGGGTTACTGTGCAATCGTATTGATCGCATCCGGTATTGTTACAGCTCTTGGATTCCTGTTCCTGGTACCATTGCTGGCCTAAACAGTATCTGAAGAAAAACTGACGATCACGGGAAGTAATTGAAAAAGCGTATAATCTAATAGAAAGCTTGTTTTTGAACGTATGGAAAATGTAACGATTGTCAGCCACCTTACCCCGCAGGAGTGGAAAAAGTCCTGGGAAGATAAAGTGGTAGAAGATAATAAACAGAATATGCGTGCCTATCAGCAACAGAACTGCTACTGGGGCCATTTTAAGAATGACAGAGATTTTACCATCTGCCATCATAAGGAATTCGAGATCAAGGGAATGAGTCTTGGACTTTATTTCAATGGTCGTATCGAGGATGATGAGCGTGGCTGTAAGATTGTAGGAAAGTTTGGAAAAAAACATTCGGCAAATCTGTTTCTTGGAATGGGAGCAGCACTTTGTATCGCTGCGATCATAGGCGCAACGGCGCGACAGGATCTTGAGGTATCCATCGTGGCCACCGTACTGCTGGCAATCCTTGTGGTGGTCTATATGGCAAAGCCGAAAAAAGGGCAAAAGCGGATTTTAAATCAGCTGGAAAAGATTTCTTTTGATTCGAATTATCATAAGAAAGGAAGCCATAAGGCAAAGACAGAGCAGAAGAAAAAACGGACTATGCGTGAAAAAGCGATGGTGAACGTAGAGTAAAAAATAAGGAGTGAGTTCTGATGATTCAGAGCTCACTCCTTTTCTATATCTGCATAAGGCAGAGTAAAAATAAATTCGGTTCCGACACCTTCCGTACTGATGACATTGATGTTTTCATGATGTGCATGAATAATCTCTTTTACAATGGCAAGGCCAAGACCGGTGCCTTTTTTATCCTTGCCACGGGAAGCGTCGGATTTATAAAAGCGTTCCCAGATGCGGCTGATACTTTCTTTTGGAATACCGATGCCCTGATCCTTTACGGAAACAAAGACTTTTCCGTTGCGCAGGGTTGTCTCAATGGTAATAACGGAATTACTGTGGCTGAATTTAAATGCGTTATCTACGAGGTTATGCATCACCTGGTCAATCTTGGAGGCATCCGCTTTCACGTAAAGCTGATCTCCGGTGAGAATCAGGTTGAAGGACAGCATTTTTTCTTTACAGCGGCCTTCAAACATGAGGATCGTTCGTTTGATCAGTTCGTTGAGATCAAAGACGGACAGATCCAGATAAATGCCCTTTGAACCCAATTTATTCAGTTCCAGAAGACTCTGGGTCAGCTTCTCCAGGCGTTCTACCTCAAAAATAATAACATCTAGATATTTGCCCTGCAGCTCCACCGGAATCGTACCGTCTGCCATGGCCTGCGCATACCCCTTAATGGAAGTCAGCGGGGAGCGGAAATCATGGGAAACGTTGGACACAAACTTGTGTTGGTCATTTTCCAGTGCGTTTAATTCGACTGCCATAAAATGCATCGTATCAGCTAACGTTCCGATTTCATCATGCCGGGACAGTTCCAGAGGTGTCTCAAAGTTCCCGTCCGCATAAGATGCCGCAGCTTTCAGAATGGTCTGCAATGGCCGATACATTGTGAAATAAAAAGTCAGCAGGATAACCAGTGCCAGCAGCAGTAAAAAGATCAGTGAAAGGTAGAAACCGTTCAACAGACCGAATTGCTCGTCAGAGACATGGGACAGTGGCAGACACACCATGACATAACAGGTAATCTTGTAATTCCTTGTGATCGGTGTGTATACGGTCAGAACGTCTTCATCATACTGATCATAAAATGTTCCAATGGAATAATTACTTCCGCTGAAATCCAGAATATTGAAATCCGGAATAGCTTCTGCTTCGGAAGGATTAATAGATTCCTTCGAATTAACCATTATTTTTCCAGAAGTGCTGACGATATAGATATCGGAGTCCAGATAACTGCTGACGGCTGATATCTGTTTTTGAAATTCTTCCAGTGTCAGTTCTGACGTATAATAACTGGTGCCGAAAGAAGTGGCAATCTGGCTGCTTTCTCTGCGCAGGGCAGAGGCATAATGCTGCTCCAGGTAATTCTGATTATAACGGGCGGTAAACGTCGAGATCAGGATAAAACCGAGCACCGCGAAAACCAGATAGGAAAATATCATCTTAAATAGTAATTTATGTTTCATAGATAAATTGCATCAGTCCGGGGTTAGCGGCGTTCAAATTTGTAGCCGATGCCCCAGACAGTGGTAATCCCCCAATGTTCATGGTCTTTGATCTTCTCCCGGAGACGCTTTACATGAACGTCCACGGTACGGGTGTCTCCAAGATATTCATAGCCCCAGATGTTGTCCAGAAGCTGTTCTCTGGTAAATACCTGATTCGGTGAGGATGCCAGAAAATAGAGTAGTTCCAGTTCCTTTGGCGGCATATCGATCACCTGTCCGTAATACATTACGGAGTAGTTTGTCAGGTTGATAACGAGATCCGGATATTCCACACATTTGATGTCCGGTTCTGTTTTTTCCGGTTTTACGGCCTGATAGCGGCGCAGTACGGCTTTAACACGGGCTACCAGTTCTTTGGAATCAAATGGTTTGATAATGTAATCGTCTGCGCCGAGTTCCAGTCCAAGCACTTTGTCAAATACTTCACCTTTGGCGGAAAGCATGATGATAGGAACGTTTGACTGGGTACGGATCTCACGGCAGACCTGATAGCCGTCAATGCCCGGAAGCATCAGATCCAGCAGGATCAGGTTTGGTTGATATGTTTTAAATTCACGCAGGGCGGATTCTCCGTCTTCCACAATTTTGGTGTCGTAGCACTCTTTTAAGAGATAGAGGGAGATCAGCTCGGCAATATTTGCATCATCGTCGACGATGAGAATTTTTTGTTTGACTGCCATAATGGGCCTCCTAATTTTTTATTCGAACTCCGCGATCGTTACACCGGCATCGCCTTCGCCAAATTCTCCCAGATGGAAAGATTTGACATATTTCTGACGTTTTAAATGTCCCTGTACGGCTTTGCGCAGCGCACCGGTTCCTTTTCCGTGAACGATACGCACGGATTTCAGATGCGCAAGATAAGCGTCATCCAGATATTTATCCAGTTCCATCAGTGCTTCGTCTACGGTTTTCCCAATCAGGTTGATTTCCGGTGAAACAGAGAGGGATTTCGCCATTTTCAGTTTACCGGCGCCGGTTTTCGTATTGTGTACAACCGGAGTGGCGTCTTCGTTTACCAAAACCAGATCACGGATATTTGTCTGATAACGCAGGATGCCGGCCTGTACAAACAGGTTGCCTTTTGCATCCGGAAGGGTGTGAACCGTACCTTTCAAGTTCATGCTGAGAATCTTGACGGAATCACCAAGACGCAGCTTTTTCGGTACGTTATGGTTGACCGGTTCTTTTTTCTGCATGGAAGATTTGGACTGTGCTTTTGCCATTTTTTTACGGATTTTTTCACGATCTTTTTCCATGGCGGAAGCGTCCACATGGGTTTTGCCGTATTTGTGGAAGTTGCGGATGGTTTCGTCAGCCAGATCCTTGGCTTCTTTTAAAATAGCGGCAGCCTGCTGGTTTGCCTCCTGCAGTACGCGGTCACGGCTGCGGTTTAAGCGCTCCTGTTTTTCTTCCAGCTGTTTCTTCAGGGAAGCTGCTTCTTCCTTGTAACGGTTGATCTCAGCCTGTTCTTTTTCTATGGTCAGGCGGCTCTGCTCCAGATCCGCAATGACATCTTCGAAGTTCTCATTTTCTTTCGTAATTCTTGTTTTTGCATCCTCGATCAGGTCGGATGGAAGTCCGATCTTGCTGGAAATTGCAAAGGCGTTACTTTTTCCCGGAATACCGATCAGCAGACGGTAAGTCGGGCTCAACGTCTGGACACTGAATTCACAGCAGGCATTTTCCACGCCTTCTGTGGAGAGTGCATACAGCTTGATCTCGCTGTAATGGGTGGTAGCCATGGTGCGGATGCCATCCTGACGCAGACGGTCGAGGATGGAAATGGCCAGGGCAGCACCTTCGTCCGGATCCGTTCCGGCGCAGAGCTCATCGAAAAGCACCAGTGACTGAGGTGTCGCATTTTTTAAGATGGACACGATATTTGTCATATGGGAAGAGAAGGTACTGAGGCTCTGCTCGATACTCTGCTCATCACCGATATCTGCGAACACGTCGTCAAAAATAGCCAGTTCGGAACGGTCTTTGGCTGGAATATGCAGACCGGACTGCCCCATCAGAGTAAAGAGTCCCACGGTTTTCAGGGAAACAGTTTTACCACCGGTGTTCGGTCCGGTAACAATCAGTAAATGGAAGGTGTCTCCCAGATGTACATCGATGGGAACGACCTTTTTTGGATCCAGTAATGGGTGGCGTCCCTGACGGATGCGGATGCGGCCTTCGGTATTGAAAATCGGAGCCATACCGTTCTGGATTTTTGCCAGATTCGCTTTTGCAAAAATAAAGTCAAGGTCCACAAGGATCCGATAGTTGTCCAGCAGATATGGTGCATACTGAGCGGTGAGATTACTTAATTCTGCCAGTACCGCTTCAATGGCTTCCTGTTCTTTCAAAAATGCCTCTTTTAAGTCGTTATTCAGTTTTACAACGGACATCGGCTCGATAAACAGGGTAGAACCGGTGGAGGACTGATCGTGGATCATGCCCGGAACCTGTCCTTTATACTCTGCTTTGACCGGCAGGCAGTAGCGGCCATTTCGCATGGTGATAACTGCGTCCTGCAGATAAGACCGGGTAGTGGAACTATTTAACAGGTTGTTCATGGCCCCGTGGATCTTGTCGTTAATATTTCGAATGGTGCGGCGTACGCTGTGCAGCGCTGGGCTTGCGTCATCGTTGATTTCATCTTCTGCTAGAATACAGCGGCGGATTTCCTCAAGGAGCGGTGTCAGCGGCTCAAGACCTGCAAAAAGATCATCCAGGGAATCTGACGGAAGATCGTCCCGGTTTTCTCTGGAATAGGCTTTGGCCCGCTTGGTGATTTCAAGTAAGGTACAGACAGAAAGCAGTTCGGCTGCGTTTAAACTGCCTCCGATTTCCAGACGTTTCATCTGAAATCCAGGATCTTTTAATCCGCCAAAGGAAAGTCCGCCTTTGCGGTAAATGCGGGACAGGGCATCCGAAGTCTGGGTCTGCGCCTCGTTGATCTGCTGCTTATCGGTCATCGGAACCAGTTGAAGACATCGTTTTTTACCGGCGTCTGAGGTGGCCTGATCCGTAGGCAGCTGAATGATTTTATCGTATTCTAAAACCCGTAAAGCTTTTTGGTTCATAAACTCCTCCATGTGATCATTGCTTTTATAGATATTTTTTGCCTGAGCAAACATTGCACAGAATCGCTGATCAGACAAAAAAGATTGATTTATATTTCCTGAAATATGGATATAAATTTGAATAGTACCATTTTACCGCATAATTAAGGAAGTGAAAAGTGAAAGTTCTATTAAATTCATCCCAACTTTGCAGTTGCATAAGAATTGCAGAAAACGTATAATAAATGCATTGGAGTATATCGGTTCTTAACATGGAAAGGTGTTTTGCAGTGGATAAAAAGAAACAGGAAGAATATCATTTTGTAA
>CAVAFS010000145.1:6924-11428 GCA_963587975.1 Bulleidia sp.
AAGAGTATTTTTGAATCGTGTAGTATTTACTGTAAATGCAGTACTTCGTGAAAGTACGCGTGACGTGGAAAGGTGTTTTGCAGTGGATAAAAAGAAACAGGAAGAATATCATTTTGTAAAAGAACAGATCAAAAAGATTCCGCCTGACAGGAAAAAGATGCGTTCCCATCTGGTGTGGACGATTTTGCTGGCAGCAGTTTTCGGTGTGGTGGCGGCACTTGTGTTCTGCCTGGTCAGACCGGTGATTGAAAATCTGGCGCGCCAGAAGGACAACACGGTTGTGATCTCCGGGCAGGATGAGACGGCGGATGATACACAGACGGCGGATGATACGGAGCCGGTTTACATTACAGAGACACAGCAGATGGAGCCGGAAGATTATCAGATTTTGCAGAACAAGCTGTATGCCATCGGACGTGCGGCCAATAAGTCTGTAGTTTCGGTAAAAGCCATCGGTGAGACAACGGACTGGTTTGAGGATGCCTATCAGACGGAAAGTCAGGGAACCGGCATTATCGTGGCAGACACCAGCGACACGTATCTGGTGCTGACAGAGAAAAAAGTCATTGCGGATGCCAGTCAGGTTGATGTGACATTTTACGATGACAGCATTGCCTCTGCGACAATGCAGGCCTATGATGAAAATACAGGAATCGCAGTGCTTCGTGTGGAAAAAAGGGAGCTTTCTGAAGACACCACAAACCGAGTGGCAGCAGCTACCCTGGGAAATTCCTCTGCATTATCGCAGGGAACGATCGTCATTGCCATCGGAAGTCCGCTGGGAGAGCCGTTTTCTATTTTGACGGGAAACGTAACATCCAGCAGCCATGAAGTAAGTACGGTGGATGCAAATTATAAAGTGATTTCCACGGACATCAATGCCAGTGAAGCAGGCAGCGGTGCACTGATCAACTTAAAAGGCGAAGTGGTGGGACTGATGCTGCAAAGCTACAGCAAACGGGATGCCCAGAGTACCGTGACGGCCATTGGTATTTCCGATATTGGAAAATTACTGGAAAAAATGTCAAATGGTGAGTCCCCGGCCTATCTGGGGCTTGAAGTGAGCACTGTGACGACAGAAATCGCAAAAGAAAATCAGCTGCCGAAGGGCGTTTATATCAAACAGGTGCTGTCGGATTCACCGGCGATGCAGGCAGGTCTGCAAATGGGAGATGTGCTGACAAAAATCGGAAGCACAGAAATCCAGACTGCGCAGCAATATGAGGATTATATATTGAATGCAAAGGACGGTCAGCAAAGTACAGTGACAGTCGAACGTATGGGGGCAGATGGAAAATACCAGGATCTGTCTTTCAAGGTTGTATTTGGCACGCTGCAGGAGTCACAGATACAGGAAAACAGTGGAAAATAGTGCTCGAGCTCGAGATAATATACATGAAAAATATATCAGATGAGAGAGTTGATTTTTTGTCTGGCATAACCTATGGCAGGATTGTAGAGAGGTACAGAAGAATATGCTGTACGTTGAATGATGCGTATTTTACAGTAAGAAGGCCAAGAGCATTTTTAAATTTGGAGTAGAAAGGATACCCGTTACGGGGATTGTGAGGAAAATGAGATTTATTGAGACATTACATGAGGGAGAGAGAATCGGCGAGGTTTATCTGTGTAAACACAAACAGACAGCTATGACAAAGGCAGGCAAACCATATGATTCCCTGACACTTCAGGATAAAACAGGCACACTGGATGCAAAAATCTGGGACGTGGGATCCAACGGAATTGAGGAGTTTGATTCTCTGGATTACATTTATGTCATGGGTGATGTGACCAGTTTTCAGGGTTCCCTGCAGCTGAATGTCAAACGTGTGAAAAAGATGTCTGAGAGCGACATCAATCCGGCGGATTATCTGCCGGTCAGCGAGTACAACATTGAGGACATGTATCAGAAACTGCTGTCTTATATCGCGCAGATGAAAAATCCGTATCTGAAACAGCTGGCAGAGTCTTTCTTTGCAGATGCAGATTTTGCGAAACGCTTCCAGTTCCATTCCGCAGCTAAAAGCGTACATCACGGATTCGTGGGTGGACTGGTGGAGCATACCTTACATGTGACACAGATCTGTGATTTCTTCTGTAAATTATATCCGATGCTGAACCGCGATCTGCTTCTGACTGCAGCAATGTTTCATGATATCGGAAAGTTACAGGAACTTTCCACATTTCCGGCAAACGATTACACGGATGATGGTCAGTTACTCGGCCATATCATGATCGGCGCTATGGAAGTGCAGAAACATATTGATCAGATCGAGGGATTCCCGAAACGTACCGCTTCCGAGCTGGTTCACTGTATTCTGGCGCATCACGGCGAACTGGAATACGGTTCTCCGAAGAAACCGGCACTGGCGGAGGCCATTGCCCTGAGTTTTGCGGATAATTCCGATGCAAAACTGGAAACCATGCGGGAAGCACTTTCTAATATTCCGGAGAACAGTCTGGAATGGCAGGGATTCAATCGTTTCCTGGATTCCAATATCAGAAGAACTAGTAAGTAACAGGTAAAAATGAGTGCTCCCGATGCTGTTGTGTCCGGAGCATTTGATCTCTGAAAATAACATTACTTTGGGAAAGGATGAACATGCAAAAAAACGATGAATTAATTTTGAAAATAGAGGATATGGGCGTGGATGGTGCCGGCATTGGAAAAGTTGATGGTATGACTTTTTTTGTCAAAGATGCTGTCATCGGTGATGTGGTACGGGCAAAAATCATCAAGCTGAAAAAGACCTATGGCTATGCACGTCTCATGGAGATTCTGGAAGCATCCCCGGATCGTGTGGAACCGAAATGTCCGTATTACAGACAGTGCGGTGGCTGCCAGATTCAGGCATTGTCCTACGAAAAACAGTTGGAGTTTAAAGAACGCAAGGTGCGCAATAACCTGGAGCGTATCGGTGGATTTACGGAAATTCCAATGGAGCCGATTGTTGGCATGGAAGAGCCGTTTCATTACCGGAACAAAGCACAGTTCCCGGTGGGAACAGACAAAGATGGTCATATCGTAACAGGATTTTACGCAGGACGGACGCATACGATCATTCCAAACCGTGACTGTGCCCTGGGACTTCCGGTAAATAAAGAGATTCTGGACATTGTCATTGATTTTATGGAAAACTATCATATCACTGCATATGATGAGAAAACTGGAAAAGGGCTGGTGCGTCATGTGCTGATCCGCTGCGGATTTTCCAGTCAGGAGAAGATGGTCTGTCTGATCATCAATGGAAAGAGCCTGCCACATGCAGAAAAACTGGTGGAGGAGCTGCGAAGAATTGACGGTATGACAAGTATTTCCATCAACTGCAATACTGAGCGTACCAACGTGATCCTGGGACGAAAGACAATCGTGCTCTGGGGACAGGAGTATATTACGGATCAGATTGGAGATATTTCTTATGAAATCTCGCCGGTATCTTTTTATCAGGTAAATCCTGTGCAGACAGAGAAACTGTACGGTATTGCGCTTGAGTATGCAGATCTGCATGGCGAAGAGACGGTCTGGGATCTGTATTGCGGCATCGGAACGATTTCACTGTTTCTGGCACAGAAAGCGAAACAGGTGTATGGTGTTGAAATCATTCCGCAGGCCATTGAAAATGCAAAACGAAATGCAGCGAAAAACGGCATCGAAAATGCAGAATTTTTCGTTGGAAAATCCGAGGAAGTGCTGCCGGAGTTTTATGAGAAAGAGGCGGCAGCAGGACGGAAGGCTCATGCGGATGTTATTGTGGTGGATCCACCACGAAAAGGATGCGATGAAAAGCTGCTGGAGACCATTGTGAAAATGGCGCCGGATCGGGTGGTTTATGTCAGCTGTGATTCCGCGACGCTGGCAAGGGATCTGAAGATCTTGTGCGAGCAGGGGTATGAGTTGAAACGTGTTTGTGCTGTGGATCAATTTTGTCACACTGTCCATACAGAGGCGGTTTGTTTATTAAAGAGAGTTTATTAGAATAAAGTGACACAGCATAAACATAGAAAAATATTTCAAATGTGTTTATTTAGGAAAAGGAGTAGATATGCTGAATATTTTCTATGGTGATATGAAAGAGTCAGTTTATAATACGGCTTCTTACTTTAAATATGATTACGAAGATGAGTGGATTGTAGATCCGTTTGTAAAGGAAATGATTCTGGATGTTGATCAATCTACAGTATTGGATAGTGGTGTAATTGACAGTCCTGTGTTAGGAAAAATACCACCGGTTGGTTTGTCTGGTGGAGTGAAAACATTAATTCTTGTTAAATTTGAGAAAGATAAAATTTTTAATGCATCAACCTGTGGAGATAATTGTGCAAAATGGTTATTGAAAATTGCTGAGTCTGAGGATCGGACGATTAATCTTTTACATTTGATGGACTTTGGAGAAGAACCTTTTGAAATTCATATTTTAAATACAAATCAAATTGTCCATTCTATGGAGGAACTGGTATCAATTGCCGGGGAATTGGTTTGATAGGGGAGCAGCACAATGAAGGG
>CAVAFS010000146.1:0-2480 GCA_963587975.1 Bulleidia sp.
GTTTGAATCTCTCTGCCGATATGGCATGAATAAAATTATGAGATATGTGTTACAGATTCTTTTGATTTTACAGAAAATATTTAGGGGTGTATGATTTTTCTGTAAAAGTGTATTAGAAATACGTGAATCTGACGTTCTGATGTTATCGTCAGTATAAGCCGAGGATTTGTTATATGTCAACCATATTTTTTGAGGAAAAAAGCACTTGTGCAATGTGAACAAGAGGCGGAGAAATGCTTGAAAGTCGTATGTTTTCAATATCTATGGATGTCGATATTTTGTGTAAGCACGATGTTTAATATAAGTTCATTTTCAAATTTTGTTTATAATGACGATATACTGAGGAGTAAAGATTGTTGCTATATTGTTGCGGTGTATGATATACTATTTATGTACACGAATGAAAAAAATAGTTATTGAATAAGGAGGGGGGTTTTTATGAAACGTAGACACATCAAATATGCCGGTTTCATTTTTCTTTGTGTGGCGGGATGTATGCTTATGACTGCATGCAATGGAAAGAAAGCATCAACGGAGAAGCAGGATAGCGTCATCAGCAGCGAAGCAGAAACACAGGATGCAGCGGATGATGCACAGAAATCAGGCTCAGAGAATGCTGCAGATGATACAAAGCAATCGGGGGCACAAAATACTGCAGATAATGTACAGAAATCAGATGTGCAGGATCCTACAACTGATGAAGTAGTAGATCCGGCAGAGTATGAGGTTGGTACAAGAGAGCATTACATCGCTGATATCGCGCAGGAACAGGGGATTCCGTATGATACAGCAGATGAACAGGAAAAGCAGGAGGCAGACAAGATTACGCTGAATGACGGGGAATCCATTGGTTATATAAAACTTGATCAGCAATGCGGTACGGTTGCAAACGGAAAAGGCTGTATCGAAAAAGTATTCATGTCCGCAGATGTCCGCTATATTTATAATAAATCAACAGAAGAAATAATATCGGTAGATAAACTGGAAAATGCAAAGCTGTATATACCGGAAGTGCCGGATGTAAAGGTGACAGCGGCAGATTTTGTGATTGAGGAAGAAGGCCGTGGGTACAATGTTAGTGTTATAGCAAGTTTATATTTTATATTGGATGATCCGAATGTGGAAGAAGCAGGGGAATTCATTGGAGTGCAAAGCGATGGAAAACAGAGTACGGTATCCACGGTAGGAAAGAAGTTTGCGACGAACTTCTTTTATAAAGATGTGAAAAACTGATATATGAAAAGTGTTCCAATTGATTTAACCTTGTTGGCTAATAATCACCTGCCAAGAAAAAATAAATTGGAATGCTATCTACGTAGTGGCTTATGTAACGTAAATCAGAGGGCGCTGGAAATTTTTTCTTCGAACGCGATTGTTAGCGGAGGAGACAAAATTGCCAGTGCCCTCGGTATACAATACCCCCAATATAATACTCAAGAAAAATACATTTTTTCACGAATTCCGCATAGATTAGTGTAAACATGATTTTACGAGGTTTTTTATGCCAAATAAAAGTTTACACGCACAACAAACTGAAAATGTGGACAGAGGAAGGCTGCAGGTCAATGTAACATCAACATTGGGTCTGCAGCCTGTTGTAAATGCCCGTGTCAGCATTGCATACACAGGAGAAAGTCAACGGCCGCTGGAAGAACTTCGGACAGACAATTCCGGACAGACCGAGACCGTGACGTTAGATACGCCTCCGGTGGAATATTCTCAGGAGCCGAATCAGCCACAGCCTTTTTCGGAATATACCGTGACGGTGCAGGCGGACGGATATCGCCCGGTGGAAGTATCGGCGATTGACGTATTTCCAAACGAGACGGCATTGCAGGAAATCCGCATGGAACCGTTAGATATTTCTCAGGGTGAAGGGGAGGAAAATATTGTCGTTCCGCCCAACACGCTGTGGGGAGATTTTCCACCGAAAATCCCGGAGGAAGAGGTAAAACCTGTGAATGAATCCGGAGAGATCGTGTTGAGCCGTGTGGTCATTCCGGAGTATGTGATCGTCCATGATGGACCACCGACGGATACCCGGGCGCAGGACTACTATGTGCGTTACCGGGATTACATCAAAAATGTGGCTTCCAGTGAGATTTATTCGACCTGGCCGGATGCGACGCTGCGGGCAAATATTCTGGCGATCATGTCTTTTGCCCTGAACCGTGTATACACCGAGTGGTACAGAGGAAAAGGATATGATTTTACTATTACATCTTCCACAGCCTACGATCAGAAATGGTCTTTCGGACGCACGATCTTCAGCAATATTTCCCGGATCGTAGACGAGATTTTTAATAATTATCTGTCCCGGCCAAACGTACAGCAGCCGATTCTGACACAATATTGTGATGGAAAAAATGTGACCTGCAGCGGCTGGATGACCCAGTGGGGATCCCGGTATCTGGGAGATCAGGGTTACAGTCCGATTGAGATCCTGCGCTATTATTATGGCAGCAGTATTTACATTAATT
>CAVAFS010000147.1:0-6713 GCA_963587975.1 Bulleidia sp.
TCGCGCTCCACCAACTGAGCCACTCGCGCATTTCTTATTTCGTTGTGTTCTTGCTGAACACAAGACATAATATACAGGATAAACATCTTTCTGTCAACGCTTTTTCCACGAAAAATTAAAGTTCGAAATTATGCACTTTTTTCTGAAAATTCGTACATTTTGTTGTGTCAGCTTTCAGCATCAATAACTACACACTATCACTGGCAAAATAGCTTTTCTGCCACCCCCTCTGATCATTTCCCCTTCAACCATAAAATAAGCCCGGATACATATATTTTGGTACCCGGACTTACTGAACTATTCTGATTCAAATCTTCTCTAAAATCTGTCTACTCTACTGTTACAGATTTTGCAAGGTTTCTCGGTTTATCTACATCCAGACCTTTTGCTACGCTGACATAGTATCCCAGTAACTGTAACGGAATGATTGCCAGACTTGTTGCAAAATGCGGATCTGTCTTTGGCACGTAAACAGAGAAATCTGCAGTATCTTCAATACCGTAATTGCCATATGTAGTCAATCCCATCAGATATGCACCACGGCTCTTTACCTCAACCATGTTGCTGATGGTTTTCTCGTAAAGCTCACTTTGTGTCAGAACACCGACCACCAGTGTATTGTCCTCGATCAGACTGATGGTTCCATGTTTTAACTCACCTGCTGCATAAGCCTCTGAGTGAATATAGCTGATCTCTTTCATTTTCAGGCTGCCTTCCAGACTGATGGCATAATCCAGACCACGTCCAAGGAAGAACATATCTTTTGCATTTGCATATTTGCTTGCAAACCACTGGATACGCTCTTTGTCATCCAGGATTTTCTGAATTTTAGCCGGCAGTGAATTTAATTCTGCGATCATATCTGCACATTCTTCTTCGCTGAGCAGGCCTTTCACCTGTGCCAGACGCATTGCAAACAGATACATTGCAATCAGCTGTGTGCTGTACGCTTTTGTAGTTGCCACGGAAATCTCCGGTCCTGCATAAGTATATAAGGTGTAATCACTCTCACGGGCAATGCTGGATCCTACGACGTTTACAACGCCGAGAACGGACACGCCTTTTTCTTTTGCCAGACGAAGCGCTGCCAGACTGTCTGCGGTCTCTCCGGACTGGGAAATGATCACTACCAGTGAATTTTTCACCAGGATCGGGTTACGATAACGGAATTCAGATGCGATATCAATTTCAATCGGCACCTGTGTCATATCTTCCAGCACATATTTTGCAGCCATGCCTACATGATAAGCGGAACCGCAGCCAACAATGTATACTCGCTCAATGCCAGCCAGATCTTCATCTGTCAGACCGATCTCAGAAAAATCAACGGCATTGTCTTTTACATAGGCTCCAACTGTATCCTGAACTGCCTTTGGCTGCTCATGGATTTCTTTCAGCATGAAATGCTCATAACCGCCTTTTTCTGCTGCCTCAGCATCCCATTTGATCTCAACCATTTCTTTTTCGATTTCTTCTTCATCTGCATTGTAGAAATGGATTTCATCTTTTGTCAACTCAGCAATTTCCATATTGCCAATGTAATATACATTACGTGTCTGATCCAGAATGGCCGGTACGTCAGATGCGATTAGGGCTCCGGCTGCATTTTTTCCAATGATCAGCGGACTGTCTTTTCTTGCTGCAAAAACTTTTCCCGGGTAATCTTTAAAGAGTACTCCGAAGGCATAAGAACCTCTGATATGAAGTATTGCTGTTGCAATTGCTGTCAGCGGAGATGCTGTTTTTTTGTAATAATAGTCAATTAATTTTACTGCTACTTCTGTATCAGTCTCAGAATAAAAAGTATAACCGCGTTTTACTAATTTTTCCTTCAGTTCCTGGAAGTTCTCGATAATACCGTTATGTACAAGAACGACATTTTTATCATCGGAGCAATGCGGATGTGCATTGTTCTCAGATGGTTCTCCGTGTGTTGCCCAACGGGTATGACCGATACCACAGGTTCCTTTTACGGAACGTCCCTCATCTGTCTTCTCGATCAGGGTACGAAGACGTCCTTTTGCTTTTACGATCTCGATATTTCCGGTCTCTTCATCACGAACAGAAATACCGGCTGAATCATAGCCTCGGTACTCCAGTTTTGCAAGACCTGCAAGCAGGATCGGGGCTGCCTGCTGTTCTCCAATATAGCCTACAATTCCACACATATATTGATAATCTCCTTATCTATTTTACTTCTTAGTTTCTAAACATTGCATTTTATCATATCACATCACTACTGATGTTGCAAGATTTCCAGTGCCTTCTGAATCTGGTTATCATAATCCACACTGTAAGTGGCATCTTCCGGACCGGTAAATTCATAGTCCAACTCCACATCCGGTGTAATACCAATTCCCTGGATACAGGTACCGTTCGGTGTAAAATACCGGCTTGTCGTTAGTTTGAATGCGCTGCCATCTTTCAGGGACAAAATCGACTGTACCACGCCTTTTCCATAAGTGGTCGTTCCTACAATTGTGCCTGCTTTCCGATCCTGAATGGCACCAGCAAAAATTTCAGATGCGCTTGCGCTGTTTCCATTAACCAGAACTGCCAGCGGAAGATCCAGTGACTTGTCATCTGTAGAATTATAATCCTCCCGGTTTCCACTCCGATCCTCGGTATACACCAGCAGGCCTTTCGGTAAAATGTCATCCAGCATATCACACACAGACGTCAGCATGCCGCCTGGATTGGAGCGCAGATCCACGATCAGCGCAGTCATTCCCTGATCCTGCAATGTCTGCAGCGCTTCCTCAAACTGCTCTGTTGTATGCTCGGTAAACTCTGTCACCTGTATGTATCCGGTATTGTTTTTCAACATCTGGCTGGTAACTGTCGGAAGCACCAGATTTTTTCTTGTAATATCAAATTCCAGATTCTCGGATTCCCCGGAACGAGCGATCACAAGATGCACCTGTGTATCTTCTTCTCCTCGGACATGTGTAATAAATTCTGACAGATCCATGGACGAAGCATCATAATCATCTGCTGATACGATCACATCGCCTTCTTTCAGTCCGCTCTCCTGCGCCGGAGATCCATCATACACATGCATAACCGTAACTATTTTTGTCTCCGCATCCTGCTGCAGACTTGCTCCGATTCCACAATAAGTTCCGGACACATTGGTCTCAAAAAGCTGCTTTGCCTCATCCGCTGTATAGTACTGAGAATACACATCCAGATTATCAAACAATCCTGCATATAAGCCTTCCTGAAGTGTCTCTGTATCCACATCCTCATAGTAATTCGACTGGATAAACTGAGCCAGCGACTGGATCTTTGTCTTTGTATTATTATCCAGCACACCCGAACCAGCGGACAGCCCACGTACACCGGATGTCACCACGAACAATGCAACGCAGATAGCCGCCATCACTACGGCCCCGGCTGCAAATCCTTTTCCAAATCCGCTCTTTTTCTTCTTTTTTTTCTTTCCGCCCTCTTCCGGTTGGCGTTCAGCTTCCGTAGCAGAAGTATACTCCATGTCTGCTGCCAAAATTTCCTGTTCCTCCTGATTCATGTTTTAATACTCCTTTTTACAGATAATTACCCGGATCCACATATTTTCCATTCAGCTGTACGCCAAAATGTAAATGCGGACCGGTGGAAATGCCTGTGCTTCCCACTTTTGCAATGGTAGCGCCACGGCTTACGCTCTGTCCCTTGGAAACAAGAACAGATGAACAATGTTCATAAATCGTAAATAATCCGCCTCCATGACTTAAGATCACATAATTTCCAAGCACGCTGCTGTATCCGGTCGTGGTAACGACGCCATCAGCTGCTGCCACGATTGCAGCTCCCGCAGAGGCTCCTATATCATATCCCTGATGATAACTGGATGCTCCGGCTGTCGGTGAATTTCGCTTTCCAAATCCACTTGTGATCCTTCTGCTGGATGGACACGGCCAGGTAAACACACCACCTGTGTAAGAATTATCGGTATTTACATTTGAAGAACCTGAATCTGAACTGCTGCCGGAACCACTGTCAGAAGCACCACTATTGTTGCTATTACTATTACTGCTGTTATTATTTGCCGCTTCCTGCTGTTTTTTCAGTTCTTCCTGGCGTTTCAGCTCTTCCTGCTGCTTTCTCGCTTCTTCTGCCTTTCTGGCAGCCTCTTCCGCAGCCAGCATATCCTGTATCAACTGATTTTCTGCATCAATCTTCTGCTGATATTCCTGCGCACTTTCTTCTGCTTCGGAAAGTCCCTGACGGATACCGGACAATTGCTGCTCCTTCTCCTGCATCAACAGATTTACTGCCTGCTGCTCATCTTCTAACTGCGCCTGAAGCGACTCAAGGTCTGCTTTATCCTGTCTGATCGTCTCTTCGGCATTCTGGATTTCCACCTGCAGTTCCTGATATTCCGCAAGTTTTTCCCTGTCATATGTCATCAGAGAAGACATATACTCTACTTTTTTCAGCAGCTCAGCAAAACTTCCGGCCTCCAGAAGCGCTTCCAGATAACTCATTCCAGAGTTCTGATACATATAACGTATGCGCCCTTTCATGCTTTCATACTGTTCTGCCTCATTTTCCTGCGCGGCTGCAAGCTGCTCTTCTGAATCTGCCAGCTCCTTATTTTTCTGTTCTGTCTGCTGCTCCAGATCATCTATCTTTTCCGAGATCACGGTCAGTTTACCGTCCAGCTCACTGATGGCTGCTTCCACATCTCCCTGTTGTCCCTGCAGCTGAGAGATCAGTGCCTGTGCATCCTTCAGATCATTTTCCAGCTGGCTCTTTCTCTCACGGACATCTGAAATACTCCCGGAAGCAGCAGAAACGCCGGCGCTTCCTGCTGTTGTCGCAAGAAGTGCCGCCGCCATTATCAATCCTGTGATTTGCCTGATTCTTCTCTTCATCATCAAATCTCCCTATAACTTTTTTTCTGCTGTATCTTATTACATAACAATTATACGTTAATATGTTTGTGAACCGTTGCGCGGCTTCCTATGTATCCGATACCAATACCGAGAACCAGTCCCACCGGAACCAGAATCTGGAATACTGACTGTGCCGGAAGGAAAGTCAGCAGGTTATTCAAAAATCCGAAGCGGTTTGCCACATAAGCAATGATCTTTCCATACATTGCATACAGAATGCACAATGGGATGATTGCTCCAATTGCTCCGATCAGAATACCCTCGACAATAAATGGTGCCCGGACGAAGAAGTCCGTCGCTCCGATCATTTTCATAATACCGATCTCTTCTTTTCGGACCGCGATACCGGTACGAACCGTATTGCTGATCAGGAAGACAGCAACACAGATCAGGATTACAATAATAACTGCTGATACGATACTTACCAGTCTGTTAAAATCAGTCAGTGTGTTTGCAACCATCTCAGACTGACGTACTTTGCTGACATGATCCTGGCCTTCCAGGTAAGATACCAGACTGCTCTGCTGTGAAATATCTTCCATGTAAATCTCGTAATTTGCCTTATCGGACAGTGGGTTATCAGAACCAAAGCTTGCTGCTGCAGCTTCATCCCCGTCAAAGTATTCCAGTTTATACTCTTCCCATGCCTCATCCGCTGATACATAGTTAAAGCTTGATACTTCCGGCCGCATTGCAATCTTCTGGCCTATCTCATCGATCTGATCCTGTGTGGTTCCCTCGTCAAAAAATACGGTAATGGCCACACTGGACTCCACATCTTTTACTACATGCTGGAAGTTTACTACGATGGAGTAAAACATACCAAACATAAAAATACATGCTGCCATAGTTGCGATTGACGCGATAGAAAACATCTTGTTGGTCCAGATATTTTTGATACCCTGTTTGATCGTATATCCTAATGTACTAATTTTCATCGTCTGCACCACCCATCTGTACATCACTCACCACATGTCCCTGCTGCAATGTGATGACACGTTTCTTCATTGCCTCTACAATTTCCATGTTATGGCTTACTACCAGAACCGTTGTTCCACGCTGATTAATCTCATCCAGCAATTTCATGATTTCCCATGCATTGTTTGCATCCAGGTTACCGGTCGGCTCATCCGCCAGAAGAATCTTCGGCTCGTTGATCAGTGCTCTTGCGATGGCCACACGCTGCTGCTCACCACCGGATAACTGGTTTGGTTTTGATTTGTACTTCGCAGCCAGTCCCACCAGTGAAAGCATTTTCGGTACTTTTTCCTTGATAGAACGGTTCGGTGCGGAGATAACTCTCTGTGCAAAAGCGACGTTCTCATATACGTTTCTGTCTTTTAACAGTCGGAAATCCTGGAATACGCAGCCGATATTTCTACGGAATTTCGGAACCTGACGATGCGGGATCTGTGACAGAATCTTATCATTGATTACAATGGTACCGGAAGTCGGTTCCAGCTCCTTCAGTAATAATTTGATCAGTGTCGATTTACCGGATCCACTGTCTCCGACTACAAACACAAATTCGCCTTCATCTATCTGTATATTGACATCAGCCAATGCAGGTACACCTTCTACATAGGACTTACTTACGTCTTTTAATGTAATCATGTTTTCCTCCTTTATCTCACTTGTTTTTTGGCATAAAATGGGGGCACGAACTCTGTTCTTTTGTGCCCCCAAA
This sequence comes from Bulleidia sp., assembly GCA_963587975.1. Classification (GTDB taxonomy): domain Bacteria; phylum Bacillota; class Clostridia; order Lachnospirales; family Lachnospiraceae; genus Eubacterium_I. Next base: position 6,586 of record CAVAFS010000147.1, read on the forward strand.
CACTTAGCAATTAATAATCTAATGTTTCCATATATTTCATGTATTTTACAACCATCAGCGCGATCTTGAATGTGATGGCATCTTCAAACACTCTCAGGTCAAGACCGGTACTCTTCTGCAGCTTATCC
>CAVAFS010000148.1:0-7627 GCA_963587975.1 Bulleidia sp.
GTATAGATTACTGGGGAGAGTGATATTTACATGTTATTTTTGTCGATATATTTATAGGTATTGTATAAAATAATAATATTTAAATTTTTTGTCAGGGAAAATATGACATTGTCGGAAATGTCATATTTTCCCTGATATTTTTTGTGTGACGCTTAAAAAGGGCTATGTTCCATATTGAAATAAAAGATTCGTTCTGCCTGAATGTGTGAGGTAAAAAGTGTCAAAAATTATTAATATTGCAAAATTTACAGTAATAACTTGAATCTGACCACAATAAGTGTTACAATAAACGCAGAAAATAACATATTGATTTGCATGAGATTATGAGCTGAGCAAAAAGGAAACCATGAAAATGGTTTGTTTTTGTTCGGCTCTTTCTGCTTCCTTCAGAGCCATGCAGATTTTTTGAAAAGAGTGTGAATCATGCTGGCATGAATGAATACTCTTTTCTGAAAATCTATGTGGCGAGAAGCCACATAGAGATGAAGCATAGCGAAATCGAGATGGATCTGAAGGAAGCGAAAACTGAGAAAAAGGAGAGCGATTTTATGTATGATGTAATGATCATTGGGGCGGGGGTCACCGGTAGTGCCATTGCCCGGGAACTGATGCGAAAGAAACGAAACGTTGCAGTATTGGAGCGCTGCAGTGATATCTGTGAAGGAACCAGCAAGGCAAACAGTGGTATCGTCCATGCGGGATTTGACGCGACACCGGGAACATTAAAGGCGAAAATGAACGTACAGGGAAGCCGGATGATGGAAGCACTTTCAAAAGAATTGGATTTTTTCTATAAACGGAATGGTTCCCTGGTGCTTTGTTTTGACGAGGCAGACAGACCGAAGCTTGAGCAGCTTCTGGAAAAAGCAGAGAAAAACGGTGTGGACGGATGCCAGATCCTTTCCGGTGACGAAGTACGGGAAATGGAACCGCAGGTGTCGGATCAGGTTGTGGCTGCACTGTATGCACCGGCCGGTGGCATTGTATGTCCCTTTGGCTTGACTATTGCACTAGCGGAAAATGCATGCACAAATGGCGCAGAGTTTCTGTTAAATCAAGAAGTGCAGAAGATTGTAAAAAAGGGCGGATATTATGAGCTTCATACCCAGGATCATGTGTATGAGACAAAACTGGTGATAAATGCCGCCGGCGTGTATGCAGATGTTTTCCACAATATGGTCAGTGCGGATAAAATCCAGATCATTCCGCGAAAAGGTGAGTATTGTCTGTTGGATAAAAAAGTGGGGGATTTTGTGTCACACACAATTTTCCAGCTTCCGACAAAGTATGGAAAAGGCGTGCTGGTAACGCCGACGGTACATGGCAATCTGATGCTTGGCCCGACTGCGGTGGATGAAGCAGATAAGGAAAATATCGCAACGACAGCAGAAGGACTGGAGGATCTGCAGCAGCGTGTGGCACTTAGTACACCGAATCTGCCAAAACGCCAGACGATTACATCTTTTGCAGGTCTGCGGGCACATACAGAGAAAAATGATTTTATCATTGAGGAAGTGACAGACGCGCCGGGCTTTATCGATGTGGCAGGCATTGAATCACCGGGACTTTCCAGTGCACCGGCCATTGGCGAATATGTGGCAGAACTGGTTGAAAAACTGCTTCCGGCAGAGGATAATCCGGAGTTTGTATCCACCAGAAAAGGCGTAGTATGCATGGAAGAACTGACCGTGGAAGAACGCCATGAGATGATTCAGAAAAATCCAGCGTATGCAAACGTAATCTGCCGCTGTGAGATGGTGACAGAGGGGGAGATTTTAGATGCGATCCACCGTCCGCTGGGAGCGACAACGTTAGACGGCGTGAAACGCAGAACCCGTGCCGGAATGGGAAGATGCCAGGCAGGATTTTGTTCCCCGAAAACCGTGGAGATCCTTGCAAGAGAACTTGGATGTGACATCAGCGAGATTACGAAAAAAGGCAGAAATTCAGGATTCCTGACCGGATATGACAAGGAGGATCTGTAGTATGAAAACGAAAATTGCGATTATCGGCGGAGGACCCGCAGGTCTAGCCGCAGCGGTTGCGGCACGAAAGGCCGGTGTGGAAGATATTTTGATTTTAGAGCGGGATGAGCAGCTTGGCGGTATTTTAAACCAGTGCATCCACAATGGATTTGGACTGCACACTTTTAAGGAAGAACTGACAGGACCGGAATATGCGGCACGTTTTATTGCGGAAGTGGAAGAAATGCAAATCCCGTATCTGTTGTCAACCATGGTGGTGGATATCAGTCCAAACAAAAAAATAACATGCATGAACCGGGAGCAGGGCATGTTTGTTGTGGAGGCGGAAGCCATTGTTCTGGCCATGGGATGCAGAGAGCGCCCAAGAGGCGCCTTAAATATTCCGGGTTATCGTCCGGCAGGCATTTATTCTGCGGGAACGGCACAGCGATACGTCAACATCGAGGGACGGATGCCGGGCAAAAAAGTAGTCATTCTTGGTTCCGGGGATATTGGTCTGATCATGGCACGTCGAATGACCTTTGAAGGCGCAAAGGTGCAGGTTGTGGCAGAGCTGATGCCGTATTCCGGAGGCCTGAAACGAAACATTGTGCAGTGTCTGGATGATTATGATATTCCGTTGAAACTGAGTCATACGGTGGTGGATATCAAAGGAAAAGACCGGGTGGAGGCAGTTACCATTGCGCAGGTGGATGAACATTTAAAACCAATTCAGGGAACAGAAGAAACTTATGAATGTGATACCTTATTGTTGTCCTGTGGATTGATTCCGGTGACTTCCGGACCGATTGTAAATGAGAGTCTGGAAACAAATATTCCGGGCGTATTTGCCTGCGGAAACGTCCTGCATGTGCATGATCTGGTGGATTATGTATCGGAAGAAGCCGGGGCAGCAGGAATGTTTGCTGCAGAATATGTGACACAGCAGTTTACAGAAGATACCACAGAAATCAGCATCTGTCCGGAAGGCGGCGTGCGTTATACCGTGCCATCCTCTATTCATCCGCATCGGATGCAGGACAAACAGATCATCCGCTTCCGTGTTGGAAATGTATACAAAAACTGTGAGGTATGCGTATATTTTGACGATATCTGTATTATGCGGCTGAAAAAGAAAGTCATGGCACCGGGTGAGATGGAACAGGTGATTTTGCAGAAGAAAAAACTGCAGGAATATGAGCATTTATCTAAAATAACAATTCGAATTGAACAGGGGGAAGCATAATGGAACGAAAAGAATTAATTTGTATCGGCTGCCCGCTGGGCTGTAATCTGACAGTGGAAATGGACGGCGCGCAGGTGGTATCCGTAAGTGGAAATACCTGTAAACGTGGGGATGATTATGCCAGAAAGGAGCTGACAGATCCAAGAAGAATCGTGACATCCACCGTTCCGGTAACGGGTGGAAATCTGCCGGTGGTATCGGTAAAAACTGCATCGGATATCCCAAAGGGAAAAATCCGGGAATGTCTGTGCGAATTAAAAGGAGTGACGCTTACAGCACCGGTTCGGATCGGCGATGTGGTTGTGAAAAATGTGGCAGATACCGGCGTGGATGTGATTGTGACAAAAGATATATCAGATGAGAGATGACTCCCATCTGATATAGCCTCCGGCGGGATTGCAGAGATGCACAGAAGAATGTGTCATGCGATGCATGACGTGCATCTCGCAGCAAGAATACCGAGGGCATTCTTGAACAAGTGTTGCAACATTTTGATAGATACAGTAGAATAAATACAGGAAAAGTTGGTGGAGATAAGGAGGAGAAGCATGGGGAAAAAATATATCATGGCATTAGATCAGGGAACCACAAGTTCCCGGTGTATTTTATTTGATCATGAGGGAAATATTTGTGGCATGGCGCAGAAGGAACTGACACAGATTTATCCGCAGCCAGGCTGGGTAGAGCAGAATCCGCGGGAAATCTGGTCCACACAGTTATCTGTGCTGACAGAGGCCATGGCAGTGACCGGAGCAACACCGGAGGATATCGCGGGCATCGGTATCACGAATCAGCGCGAGACTACGATTGTCTGGAACCGTCACACCGGCGCACCTGTATACAATGCAATCGTGTGGCAGTGCCGCAGAACGGCAGAGCAGATCGACCGTCTGAAAGAGGAAAAATTTGACGAACTGATCCGTGAACGGACCGGACTGATCGCAGATCCTTATTTTTCTGCAAGCAAGATTGCATGGATTCTGGACAATGTAGAAGGCGCCAGAGCGCAGGCGGAAGCAGGTGATCTGTTATTTGGAACCGTAGATACCTGGCTGATCTGGAATCTGACCGGAGGCAGTGTACATGTGACGGACTATTCCAATGCATCCAGAACGATGCTGTATGACATTCACAAATGCTGTTGGGACAAAGAGATTCTGGAAAAATTTAACATTCCGGAAAGTATGCTTCCGGAAGTAAAACCATCCAGTTATATTTATGGACATACGGATGCGGCGGTGACCGGTGGAGAGATTCCGGTGTGCGGAGCAGCAGGAGACCAGCAGGCGGCACTATTTGGACAGAGCTGTTTTGAAAAAGGCGAAGGAAAAATTACATACGGAACCGGCTGCTTCCTGTTGATGAATACCGGAAAAGAGCCGATCGCATCAAAAAATGGTCTGCTGACCACATTAGCAGCCAGTGTCAGTGATGAAGTGGAATATGCACTGGAAGGAAGCGTGTTTGTGGCAGGCGCGGCAATTCAGTGGCTGCGGGATGAAATGCGTATGATCAAAACGGCACGCCAGTCAGAGGAATATGCGGACGAAGTACCGGATTGCAAAGGCGTTTATGTGGTTCCGACTTTTACAGGAATGGGTGCGCCGTACTGGGATTCCTATGCGCGAGGCACAATCGTGGGCGTGACCAGAGGATGCAAAAAAGAGCATTTTATCCGTGCAACGTTGGAGTCCATTGCTTATCAGGCCTATGACGTCATTGCGGCGATGGAAGAAGATGCCGGAGTCAAAATGACACATCTCAAAGTGGATGGCGGAGCCAGCGCAAATAATATGCTGATGAAATTCCAGGCAGATATCGCGGGCATCCGTGCAGAGCGCCCGAAATGTATCGAGACCACAGCACTTGGAGCGGCTTATCTGGCAGGACTTGCGGTTGGATACTGGAGCAGTAAGGATGAAATCCGCAAAAACTGGAATCTTGGACGGACATTTGAGCCGACTATGGAGGAAGCAGAACGTGCAAAATTGCTGAAGGGCTGGCATCGTGCGGTGCGCTGTGCGCTTGCATGGTCTCAGGATGAAGACTAAGCACAATTTATTGAGTTTCTCATATTCTATAGATAAAAATAGAATGGAAACGTAGCATGATACGTATACAGAGTGGTTTAAGCGGACAGGGATTGGCTGATTTTGCAGAACGCAGAATCGGCCTTCCCTATTTTTACGGAGCAAAAATCTCTCATGGAATTTTGACAGAAAAATTTATGAAGAAACTGCACGAAAAACTACCGGATCTTGTGACGGATGATTACATGGAACAGGCAAGGAGACAGAGACAGGTCGGAAAAGTAAACACCGATTGTTCCGGGCTGATCGGTGCTTATCTTGGGGTGGAGTTGAGTTCTGCACAGATGTATGCAGTGGCAGATCAACGAGTTATGCTGCAAAAGCCTGTGTCAAGTGAGCAATGTTATACAAAACAAAAGTCCGAGGCGGAAAAACAATACATTTCGATGAAAAGGTCAGAAACGTGTACAGTAGAAAATAAATTTGGGTCAACACATATGCCGGGCTTGTATGAGTGGCTCCCTGTAGGAACCGTATTGTGGAAACCGGGGCATGTCGGCGTTTTTCTTGGCAGACGTGACAGTGCGTATTGGTGTGTGGAAGCAAAAGGCATCAATTATGGAACTATCTGCTCAAATGTAACCGACAATGACTGGCAATGCGGTCTGGTTTTTCCATGGGTAAGTTATGACACGGAAAAGTGTATGACGGATACTATATCAGAAAAATTCAGCATTACACGTAAAGGGGAAAATCCTTATCTGCGCCCTTATGCATGGATCATGTGCCCGGAGGAAGCCGCGCAGCATCCGGCAATAAAAAAGATTACTCACGGAGAAGGTGTGCGCTGGCTGCAATGGGAACTTTGTGAGGTTGGATATCCCGTTTCTGTGGATGGAATCTTTGGCTCTGAAACGAAAACTGCCCTGCAGAAATTCCAGATATCCTGTGAACTGCGTCCGGATGGGATTGCAAAATTCGAAGAACTGGAAAAAATCTCTTTATCTCCCGGAAGTTTTCATGTATAATAACAAGGTTGAGTGATAATCCAAAATACAGGAGGAACTATACATATTATGAAAAAAGTAGAAGATTACGTTAGAAGTATCCCTGATTTTCCGGAACCGGGCATTATTTTTCGCGATATAACAACTGTTCTGCAGGATCCGGACGGACTGAAACTTGCCATTGACGGATTAAAAGAGCGTCTGGATGGTGTTGATTTTGACGTGGTAGTTGGCGCAGAATCCAGAGGATTTATCTTTGGCGCACCGTTGGCTTACGAATTTGGCAAAGGTTTTGTACCGGTTCGTAAAAAAGGTAAATTGCCGTGCGAAACTGTTTCCGCAAAATATGACCTTGAGTACGGTTCAGCAGAGATCGAGATGCACAAAGATTCCATCAAACCAGGTCAGAAAGTTGTCGTAGTAGACGATCTGATCGCAACAGGCGGAACCATTGAGGCTGCTATCAAACTGATCGAGAGCCTTGGCGGAGAAGTTGTCAAAGTATTATTCCTGATGGAGCTGGCTGGATTAAATGGTCGTGAGAAACTGAAAGGTTATAATGTAGAATCTGTCATTACCTATCCGGGTAACTAAGGACAGCAAAGTTCTTTGATAAAAGTTTCAGCGCAGTCTGAATTGAAGTTCTTGCTTTTGTAAGTGATGAGGATAACAGATATTTCTCAGTTGAGACTGAGAAAAACAGGTAAGAAAAAAGCTTTCTATATAGATGTGTCATTTGAAGATGATAGAGTCTGTACAGAAAGCTTTTTGGTATGTCTGTATATTTTGATAAATCTATTGTTAAGCGTATATGCGCAATTGAAGCAGAGGCTTTTCCTGATTTGGTAAAATCACGCATCATAATATTTTTTTACAAACGTAATAAAATTCTGCATCTGTGTCGTCAGATAGCGTCCCTTTTTCCATACAATACCAATATCCGTTTTCATAGGAGGATCCATTGGAATGGCTTTGTATTTCGGCAGCCCTGCGGTAATGCAGCTATAAAGAAAACATCCCACTGTCCCGGAGCGAATAAAATTAATCATGGTATAGAGCTGACTTCCCTGCATGACAATATTCGGATGAATATTTCTGGAGTCAAAACGGGTGCGCAAAATGGCATTCTGTACAGAATCCTTGTTAAATAAAATGACATCCTGATGATCCAGATCAGCAGCTTTGATGGAACTATGATCAGCAAGTGGATGTTCCGGGGATACACAGAACACAAGCTGGTCATGAATGAGCACATGACTGTCCAGCTGGTCGATATTGTACATTTCCATATTGACGAGAGCCAGATCCAGTTTATCTTCCAGAACCAGATCGCAGGCGCGTACGGAACCATATTCCTCTAAGGACACAAGAGCATCCGGG
>CAVAFS010000149.1:0-2482 GCA_963587975.1 Bulleidia sp.
CCCCCAAATCAAAGCCGGTATTTTCACCTGATAAATTTTTTCTGATCACAAATGCAAAATCCCCACGCCATGCAGCATGGGAATTTCACATTATATAATCATTTGTTAAAAATAGAAAAGAGCATATAAAACTTCTCTCAAAGGAACTTCAGTGTCATCTGCCACCTGCATTTTCATCCGTTCTGTCTGCCCCCGCATACGTTCCTTCTGACTGAGACGCTTCCGGTTTTGGATGCCACTGCCTTTCCTCTGCTTCTTCGCTGTCGTTCAAATATATTTATATGACCTGTTTCTGCCTTACTGAATCCGTTTTCTGTCGTTCTGCAACTGTCATATTTTTCCTGTATCGAACTGCCAGTGTTTTCGACCCCATTCAAAAACTTGCTGTTGTTGCCATACTGCAGCAATACCTCCTCATTATACTGCTGCCCGGAAAAATCAGTATCAGGCTTTTGAAACATTCTTAACCGTTTATATATTATGAACTACTTTTCTACATTATCATACCTTTTTTATCGAAAAAAAGCTTGCCCTTTTGTCTGTCTTTCAGATTTCTTTTTGTATAATTCGGAACAAATGATTTTCATAGAATTTCATAGAAAATCGATATATTTTATTCTTTTCACATATATTCCTTCCTCTCAGTTATCTTTGCCAAGCTTCCGATATACCGTCACGATCATTGTGATAAAACATGCCAGACCACCGATTGCATTGGAAATCGGCTCTGCGATAAACACACCATGCACGCTCAGTCCAAATAAATGCGGCAGGATCAGTGTCAGCGGAACTACGATAATGATCTTTCTGAAAATAGAGAAAAACATCGCATGTCTCGCCTTTCCAAGTGCCGTAAATGTCGCCTGTCCGCAAAACTGAAAGGCCATGAAGAAAAAGCCAAAGAAATACAGATGCATTGCTGAAATTCCAAGGGTCAGCGTATCGCCACTTCCGCCAAACATCCAGATAAAGGCTCCCGGAATCGCAGAAACCAGCCCCCAAACGGCCAGTGTATACACAATCGTAACTCCCGCCATGGTCCGAATCGTCTTTTTCACACGATCATATTCCTTCGCACCGTAGTTGTAACCAAGCACTGGCTGACTTGCGCTGGTAAATCCCTGCACCGGCAGTGATATGATCTCCCTGACGGAATTAATGATGGTCATAATGCCGACATACACATCTCCGCCATGAGTCTGCAGCGTCGCGTTGCACACCATCTGTACCGTTGAGTTCGTGACTGACATGGTAAATCCGGCCAGACCAAGTCCCATGATTTTCTTTACGCGCGCGCCCTGAAGCTGCATGGAACGCTTCTGAATCCGAATCAACGCTTTTTTCCCGGTCAGGAACCTTACTGTCCACACGGCTGCAGCCGCCTGTGAAATCACCGTCGCGATTGCCGCTCCGCGCACACCCAGATTCAACGCAAAGATAAACACCGGATCCAGTGCAATATTTAAAGCTGCACCGATCACAGTGGTACACATGCCGATTTTTGCAAATCCCTGCGCATTGATAAAGTTATTCAGTCCCAGACCGAACATGACAAAAATCGTTCCAAACAAATAAATTGTTATATATTGTTCCGCATAAGGCAGCGTCACTTCGCTGGCTCCCAGAAGCATTAATAATGGCCGCCTGAAAATCAGTCCTGCCACCGTCAGCAACACCGCAAAAATCAAAAACAATACCACGCAGTTTCCAAGAATATATTCTGCTTCTCTGTCATTCTTCTTTCCACGCTCAATGGAAAAAAGCGGCGCACCTCCCATTCCCACCAGATTCGCAAACGCGATCACAATGGTGATCATCGGCAGACACACCCCGACGCCAGTCAGTGCATCCATGGAATCACCGCCGATCCGCCCGATAAACATACGGTCCACCACGTTATATAGAACATTCATAAGCTGCGCCAGTGTCATTGGGATCGCCAGCCGCATCAAAATTTTTATAATACTTCCCTTTGAGAAATCTCCGTTCTGTGTCATTTCTGACTAAACACCTGCTTTCTATATCCCCTCCAAAATACATTTTTATTTGCTTTTCTAAACTAATGCCCACACCCACAGCACTTATGAATATTACCTGCCTGAAGCTGCATCGGAAGCCACTGCTTTCCGTCTTTTTCATATAATTCACCACTTGCTTTAAATCCAACTGTCTCAAAAAGCGGCACCGCTTCCTGCAGCACATCTGCGTTGATCATCTGCGCACCTGACATCATCGCTTTGTCGATCAGCAGACGCACAATAAAATCACCGTATTTTTTTCTGCGAAATTCCGGCAGCACAGCCACTTCCTTCATTTGATAAGATGCTCCATCAAAAGAAATCCCGCCGGTGGCAACCGCCGTTTCCCCTTCATAGGCCAGCGCATACATGCAAAATGCATCCGGCTCTTCCTTTATAGAAAGATGCAGTTCCCGTCCCAACACAACATTTCGAATCGCGGTCACCTGCTGCATCTGCTCATT
>CAVAFS010000149.1:2492-3922 GCA_963587975.1 Bulleidia sp.
CCATATCCGTTTCCCCCTTCTTCTGTCGTTTCCGTCAAAATCCCGCAGCCATTTCCTACCTGCCATTCATAAAAAGATTTTTTCGGCACGCCGTATCGCTCCATAACAGACATAATTGTACCACCATGGCACACAATTGCAATCTTCTCCAGACCTTTTTCCCTTGCCTCTGCCACACATCTCTCATATGCCGCACAGCACCGCTTGCGAAAATCCGCGCCACTCTCACCATTCGGAATCAGCATCTGACCGTTACTGTCAATCCAGGCCTGATACACCGGATCATCCTTTAACTCCTCATAATTTTTATATTCAAAATCTCCGAAATCTGTTTCCTGCAGTCCATCCCAGGGCACACTTTTTTTCTCTGGGAACAAAATTTCCGCAGTCTCCCGACATCGCAGCATCGGACTGACATACACCACTTCCGGCGTAAATCCAATCCCATGCTGTTCCCGCATTTTCAATTTTTCTTTTGCATCCACGGTCAACTCTTCATCCGTTCTGCCGACATAACGCCGCTCAACATTGCCCTGTGTCTGACCATGACGTATCCATAAAATCTGCATATCGCGTTTTCCTTTTATTTAGCTAAAATAGCGTCCGCCAGCTCTTTTGGTGTTGATACAATCTGTGTTGCTCCATTTTCCTTTAAAAACTCTGTAGACTTAAAGCCCCAATTTACACTGATGCACGGAATTCCAGCATTTGCTGCAGTCTGGATATCCACTTCAGAATCACCAATGTAAACACAATTTTCCGGTTTGACATTCAATTCACGCATTGCCTGAAAAACAGTATCCGGAGCCGGTTTTTTATGAATCGCAGGAGACTCACCGATAGCAACTTCTATTTCATCTGCAAAAAAATCCTTACAAAGCCCTTTTACAGCCGCATCAAATTTATTGGAAACGATAGCCAGTTTATATCCATGTTCTTTTAACATATGGAGCATGTCAATAATCCCATCATACGGTTTGGTGTTATCCATCATATGTTCCTTGTAATGCACCGGAAAATCTTTCATGCAGGCATCATAATTTGGATTACTGCGTCCGTCCGGCAATGCTTTTTCCATTAATACATAAATGCCGTTGCCGACTTTCTCTCTAACTTCTTCGCATGTATAAACAGGACCGCCGTACTTTTTCATGCAGTAATTCACACTGTTGGTCAGATCCTGTAATGTATTCAATAATGTTCCATCAAGGTCAAATATCGCTGTATTTCGTATGGACATTTCAAGTTCCTCCTATGTCACTTTAGCCAATATAAAAAACGAATTGAATCAATCCGTTTGATTTCGTTGCCATTCTAGCAGAAAAAAAAAGTTTCGTCAAAAGCAGCATTCAGAGTCATGTAAATAATCTATTGCAAAGCAACTATAGTTATGATATTATCAAATTACGCAAATACTCATCTATCTATGT
>CAVAFS010000150.1:0-4134 GCA_963587975.1 Bulleidia sp.
GGTTAGGTGTAAACGAAAATCATGCAGGAAAAATGTCAGGTGTTTCCCCACCGAAGTGCCTGGTTTTCGTACAAAAACAGAGGAGGAAAAGTTGGTATGGCATTTCAGGTTATGGGAGTTACTGCAGGAAGAAAAAACAGTAATTCAGAAATTTTATTAAAAGAGGCACTGCTTGTCTGTCAGGAGATGGGCGCAGAGGTCAGAATGATTAATTTAAAGGATTACAACATCATTGACTGTAACGGATGTACGTCCTGTACAATGGGTATGTCCATGGGAAAATATACCGGATGTTCCCTGGATGATGCTGATGATAAAAAGAAGATTATGGATGTGATGCTGAATCAGGATGCGGTTATTTTTTCCGCACCGACATATGATCTCATGCCGTCATCCTTATTTTTGAAATTTATGCACAGAAATCTGGCATACGAATCAGCATTTTTGACAAAAATCGGAGCAATTGAGCCGAGAGACCGCGTGGGGGCACTGATCGCAGTGGGTGGTTCTACCCGTTCCTGGCAGTCTATGGCACTGGAATGTATGCAGGCAACCACATTTACAAACAGTTTCAAGATTGTAGATATGTATATGGCCACACAGGTTCCGGCTCCGGGACAGGTTCTCTTATATGATGAAAAAATTGCCCGTGCAAGAGAGATTGGCAAAAATGTCATGGAAGCGCTGAACACAAAACCGGAAGAGCGGAAATGGCTGGGAGATCCGGATTATGGATGGTGCCCGAACTGCCACAGCAATTCACTGTGTCTGGGTGAACCGCAGTGGAAAGGACTGCAGTATCCGATCGAGTGTACCGTATGTGGTGCAGGTGGAGATCTGGAGCGTACTCCGGACGGAAAATGGAAATTTGTCATTGCGGCAAACGGACTGGAGCGTGACCGTACTACTGAGGAAGGCCGTGGTGTTCACTGTGATGAAATCGCGGAGACACAGGGCGGATTTTTCATGGATCCGAAGAAACGGGAAGAGGTTGCGGCAAAACTGCCAAAATATAAAGAATTGAAATTTCCGGAACTGGATTAATTCTGTGTTATTTCTAAAGTTGATTATATTAAGAAAGATTTATTTACAACAAAAAAGAATCAATCCATGATGCATTTATTATGGATATGACTAAATAACAGGAAAAGAAGAGGAGTAAAAATTATGGCATTTACACATTTATTAAGCCCGATGAAAGTCGGCAACAAAGTTTACAAAAATCGTATCGTAAGTGCACCGATGGCGTTTGCACTTGTGGCACAGAATCCGATGGCAGCAGAGGTTTCTTATCGAAAATTGGAAGGACCTGCAAAGGGCGGAAATGCCTGCGTGATCCTTGGTGAGACAGACGTCAACTTCCGTGACGCAGTACGTATCCCGGGATTCAAACCATTTGATTTTGCAAAACCGGAAGAGGATATGGAGACATTCAATGCGGTAAAAACATATGCAGACCGTATCAAAAAACATGACTGTATCGCACTGGCTGAGCTGGTTCACTGCGGAAAAGAAAAAGTTCCGTTCAACGATCAGCAGGAAGCAATCGGACCGGTGGCCTGTACAAATTCCGCCGGAGTTCCGGTGCGTGCAATGACAAAAGACGATATGGATCGTATTGCAAATGATTTTGCGGTAGCTGCTACTTACATGCAGAAAGCAGGATTTGACGGAATCCTGATCCACGGCGGACATGGATTTATCTTTACACAGTACCTTTCCCCGTTGATGAATACCCGTACGGATGAGTATGGCGGATCGCTGGAAAACCGTGCAAAATTCCCAATTCAGATCTGTAAATCCATTCGTGAAGCAGTCGGCCCGGATTTTCTGATCGAGCTTCGTATCGATGGAACGGATCATCAGCCGGGTGGAATTACACCGGATGAGACAGGTAAATTTATTCAGATGGTAGAGCAGTATATCACATCCGTACATGTTACCTGTGGTATTTACGAGGAATCCGTAAAATCCGGCACAGAGTCCAGTATGTTCCATGCGCATGGACTGAACATTGAGCCGGCTTCTATCATCAAAAAATACACATCTCTGCCGGTTGGAGCGGTTGGCGGTATCAACTCTCCGGAGCAGGTGGATCAGGCTATTGCAGATGGTAAGATTGATTTTGCAATTTTTGGACGTCAGATGCTGGCAGATCCGGACTTTGCACAGAAATGTATGAATGGCGACGAAGCGCAGATCCGTCGCTGCTTAAGATGCTATAAATGTTTCCCGGGTTCTCCGGAGGAAGGCTATGATGATTTACCATTCACCAGTGAGCAGCTGGCTGTTTATGTAGGTCATTGTACCATCAATCCGACGGCTCATTTACCATTTGATATTGAGCAGCTTCCGGCAGCAGAGAAAGGTCCGCAGAAAGTGCTGATCGTAGGTGGTGGTATCGCAGGTATTCAGGCAGCGATCACAGCAGCAGACCGTGGACATAAAGTAACACTGGCTGAGAAGTCAGATAAACTTGGCGGACTTCTGTATTTCACAGATGTAGATATCGACAAACCGGATCTTCGTAATTTCAAAGATATGATGATCCGTGAGGTAAAACGTCATGACGTGGAAATCCTTATGAATACAGAAGTAACACCGGAATTCATCAAAGAATTTGCACCGGATGCGGTAATCCTTGCAACCGGTTCTGTTCCGGCATGCCCGCCAATCAACGGTATTGAACATGCACATCAGGCAATGTCTGTATATGATGGAACCTGTGAGCCGGGCAAAAAAGTTGTTATGATCGGTGGCGGTCTGGTTGGCTGCGAGACAGGTCTTTATCTGCAGAAAACCGGTCACGAGGTAACTGTAGTAGAGATGCTTGACCGTGTGGCCAATGAATCCTTCGGCATGTACCGTGAGGCTCTGGTATGGGAGATGGAGAAAAATAATATGACCATGCTTCCTAAAACAAAATGTCTGGAGATTACACCAGGCAGCGTGAAGATCGAAAACGCAGACGGTGTACAGGAACTCGAGGCAGATACGGTATTGTATGCACTTGGCATGAAATCTGTGGATTACAGTGCGCTGAAAGAAGCAGCCGGTGATGCAAGTGTGTATGTGATCGGTGATGCAATTCATCCAGGTAAGGTAGATCAGTGTACCAGAACGGGTTATATTGCAGCACTGAAAGTAGGCGCAAGTGAGGAGTCTGTGGCTTATATCCAGGAGTAAACCTTGCTTGTGTGGATGAAAATTTAAGGTGGTGAAGGCGCCCTCCATTGATTTTGTCTTTCTGGCTAATAATCGCTCATCAAGAAAAAATCAATGGAGGGCGCCATTTACGTACTGGCTAAAAAATTTTCATCCACGGCGGCGCTGCGTGACAGCTGATCGCCATATTAGAGATATAAGTAAAACTTGCGGGGGAACTTTGTGCGTGATAGTATGAAGTCAGAAATGGCGTGAATTAACAAATATTTCTGTGGATGATTATAAAGAGAATGCAGAAAAATACTAGAAAAAATTTGAAGGAATTACCACTGTGAAAAAAGCAATGAAAACCACGACGGTATTTGCTGTTCTGGCGACTATTATATTTACAATTTTATACAGGATAACGGAAAATGGTGTGACGCTGTCATTTGCGATTACGGCAGGAACTATCAGTTATCATTTTGTTATGCGTTATATAGTTGCAGGGATTTTCAGCCATGCTATGCATAATCAAGCTGACCTGTCTCGAAAATGGTATCAGCAGAAAAAATGGGAAAAGAAATTATACCAGAAACTGCGTGTAAAGCAGTGGAAAAATAAGATGCCGACTTATGAACCGAGCTATTTTGATCTGAGATTACATACGCCGGAAGAAATTGCAGGAGCGATGTGCCAGGCGGAATTAAGTCATGAGGTGATTGTGATATTTAGTTTTCTTCCATTGCTTACAGTTCCGGCGTTTGGCGCATTTTGGGTATTTTTGATCACATCGGCACTGTCAGCACTGATGGATCTTTCATTTGCCATCATGCAGCGGTATAATCGACCGAGAATTCTGAAGTTATGCAGAGCAGGAAAGAGAAGATTGTGATATGAAAGCAGAGAGAGTATTAGAGGATAATCTTGCATACGAGATTTTATCTGTGGTAGAGGAAATCCCGGAAGGAAATGTGGCTACCTATGGAC
>CAVAFS010000151.1:0-13420 GCA_963587975.1 Bulleidia sp.
GTCATCATCCTGGGAAACCACCTGTGTGTATGCATTTGCAAAGGCAGAATACATGCCGCCCACGGCAGCCGAACCAAAACGGATGGATGTTGTGGAAGTACCGCTTCCACAGCCCACGGCGAAAACCAGAGAGAGACTTACTAAAAGTGCTGCTAATTTTTTCATGAAGTTTCTCCTTTAAAATGGCAGAGCGAACATAGAACGTTTTATGTTTGCTCTGCCTGTCTGTTATCATACTCTGATCTTATTTTTCAAATTTTACTCAAAAATAATTTTGCGGTAGTTCTTTTTACCACGACGTAATACAAAGTCTTCTTTATTGATATCTTCCGGTTTGTAGGAAGCCTCGATAGAAGCGACTTTCTCGCCGTTTACGGCAACTCCGCCCTGCTGTACGGCACGACGTGCCTCGGAACGGGATGCGCATAATCCGGAAGCAACCAGCAGACCCATGATGTCGATCTCGCCGTCACGCAGATTTTCTTCTGTGATTGTTGCAGTCGGCATGTTTGCTGCATTTCCGCCGGAGAACAGTGCGCGTGCGCTCTCCTGTGCTTTTGTAGCTTCTTCCTCGCCATGAACCAGTTTGGTCAGCTCGAATGCAAGGATTTCTTTTGCAGTATTTAACTGGCTTCCTTCCCATTTATCCATCTCGTCGATCTGCTCTAACGGAAGGAAAGTCAGCATACGCAGGCATTTTAATACATCGGCATCGCCAACATTTCTCCAGTACTGGTAGAACTCGAATGGAGATGTTTTCTCCGGATCAAGCCATACAGCGCCGGACTGGGTTTTACCCATTTTTTTGCCTTCGGAGTTCAGAAGCAGTGTGATGGTCATTGCGCATGCGTTTTTGCCAAGTTTACGACGGATCAGCTCTGTACCGCCAAGCATGTTGGACCACTGATCGTCACCACCAAACTGCATGTTGCAGCCGTATCTCTGGAATAACTCATAGAAATCGTAACTCTGCATAATCATGTAGTTGAACTCCAGGAAGCTTAATCCACGCTCCATACGCTGTTTGTAGCACTCAGCAGAAAGCATACGGTTTACGGAGAAATGCGGTCCGATATCACGTAATACTTCTACATAATTTAAGCCAAGCAGCCAGTCTGCATTGTTTACCATTAATGCTTTTCCATCGGAAAAATCAATGAAACGGGACATCTGTTTTTTGAAACATTCACAGTTGTGGTTGATGGTCTCTTTTGTCATCATCTGACGCATGTCAGTACGTCCGGACGGATCACCGATCATAGCTGTACCGCCGCCGATCAGAGCAATCGGTTTGTTTCCTGCCATCTGCAGTCTCTTCATCAGGCACAGAGCCATGAAGTGTCCTACATGAAGGCTGTCTGCAGTCGGATCAAATCCGATGTAAAATGTTGCTTTTCCGTTATTGATTAATTCTTTGATCTCTTCTTCATCTGTAACCTGGGCGATCAGACCACGGGCTACTAACTCGTCATAAACTGTCATAATGTACTCTCCTTTTTAATACGTTTTTCAATTATTCAGAGCCCTCTCAATTCCGCTACGCTACATTTCGATGTGGCTTCTCGCCAAAGAAATTTTCTCAAATATGCTTCTTCATGCAAGCATAGTCGCATATTTTTTAAAATTGCCTTGGCTCTGAATAATTGCAAAAACCCGCCCTCACGCACTATACATGCATAAGGACGGGATAAAATCTCGTGTTACCACCTTAATTCACAGACCGCTCACACGATCCGCCTCACCAAGTATCTGACAATACTTCTGCAATATAACGGTTGCTCCCGGCGCAGCCTACTGATTACCAAAATCATATTTCTGATCCATGACTTAAAATATCTTCGAAAATCTATTTTTCCGTCCGATTACGATAACGTTCAATGCGCAGCTTGTGAATGTATTCGGTATCAGTTTTCCATGCGCCTCTCACCACCCGGCAGCTCTCTGTATGTTCCGCTCATACTTACTTGTTTCAGTCATTGCTGTTGTTGTCTGCAATTGTTTTTTACACGCTCATTATTATAAAAGTTGCGTCTGGAAATGTCAACTTAAAAATCTGAGGTACAACGTTTTACAATTTCACATGGAACAACAATGTTTTTTTCAATCTGCTCCTGTTTTTCCAGAAGCCTTATCATATGGTCTACGGTTGTCTTGCACAGCACATCCAGCTTACTGTCTACCGACGTCAGTTCCGGCTCACACCCGATTGCCACAAGAGAATTATTGTATCCTATCACAGACAGATTCTCCGGAATCTTCAATTCCTTGATCTTGGCATATTTCAAAACACCAACCGCCATGACATCATCCGTCGCAATCACACTGTCAAATTCTATACTTCTTCCATATTCCAATAACATATTTTTCGTATACTCAATGTCATTTTTTGTACGGAATTTTAACTGCCCGATCACCGGATAATCTGCCTCTGCCAGTGCTGACTCGTAGCCTTCCCGTTTCATCCTTCCACTGAAAGAATCCGAATCGTACATAAACAGAATTTTCTTTTTTCCCCTGCGGATCAACTCCTTTGTCACTTCATAAGTCGCATGATAATCATCGGCACAGGTACAGTAGATATTTTCACCGCCGACACGTCCATTGATCATAAATACCGGTGTTTTTCCTGCTGCCTCACGAATATAATCCGTATCATATTCATCCTTTCCGTTTCCGGCATAGGTTGACCCAACCAGCACCAGCGTATCAATCCGCTTGGACAGAAGCATATTCACATATTTTTCTTTTTCCTTCTGTTCAAAACCACTGCATCCCAGGATACAATTATATCCATACTCATGCAGGCTGTTCTCAATATATGCGATAGCTCTCGCCATGTAGCTGTCCGAAATATCCGGACACAGGATGCCTACTGTTTTCATGGAATCCAGTCCCAATCCCCTTGCAAAAACATTTGGTGTGTAATCATTTTCCTTCATTACATCCAGTACTTTCTGCTTTGTTTTTTCACTTACCTTAGGGCTTCCATTCACCACACGCGATACCGTAGCAATCGATACTCCCGCCTGCTTTGCTATATCATAAATATTAACTGCCATGTTCATTCTCCATTTTTTGACTTTGTATATTCTAACACGTCAAATCCCTTCCGGTCAAATGATACGGCATGCACTGACGATAAAACTTACACATCAAATTCAAAGTAGGACACAGCATTGTTATAGGAAATCCCTTTTACGATTTTTTCCAGTACTTTATAGTCTGCCGGATATTCACCATTTTCTACCCAGCCGCCAATCAGTTCACACAGGATTCTTCTGAAATACTCATGTCTTGTGTAGGACAGAAAACTTCTGGAATCTGTCAGCATGCCCACAAAATTGGACAGCAGACCGAGATTTGCAAGTGATGTCATCTGTGCGATCATTCCTGTTTTGTGATCATTGAACCACCATGCACTTCCCTGCTGGATTTTTCCTGCGGCCTCTGTTCCCTGGAAGCAGCCAAGGATCGTTCCGATTGCCTCATTGTCACATGGATTTAAGGAATACAGGATTGTCTTTGGAAGTTCATCCGTTGCAACCAGTGAATTCAGGAAATCTGCCGTCTGAGCACTCGGTGCATAATTGTTAATGCAGTCATAACCGGTGTCCGGACCTAATTTTTCATACATCAGCGCATTATTGTCACGTTTGCATCCATAATGAATCTGCATTACCCAGTTTCTCTTATGATATTCTTTTGCGACAAACTGCATAAAGGCCATCTTGAATTTCATTTCCTCTTCCCGCGTCACGAAAGTTCCCTGTAATGCTTTTTTGAAAATAGTGTCTACTTCTTCCTCAGAAGCCGGCGCATACATGATATACTCCAGTGCATGATCTGAAACAGAGCATCCCATAGATGCAAAGAAATCCATTCTGTTTAAAATTGCTCTTTTCATGGAGGACAAATCTGTGATTTCCACTCCGCTCACATCTGCCAGTTTTGCGATATACTGTGCATAATCCGGTTTTTCCAGATTCGTTGCCTTATCCGGTCTCCATGCCGGAAGAACTTTTACCTCAAAACTGTCATCCTCTGCTAGCTTTTTATGCCATTTCAGAGAATCCACCGGATCATCTGTCGTACAGATCAGTTTTACGTTTGACTGACGGATCAGATTTCGCACAGACATGCCATCCTCCTGCAATTTTGCATTGCACAAATTCCATACTTCCTCTGCTGTTTCACCGGACAAATGTCCTGTATAGCCAAAGTAACGCTGTAATTCCAGATGACTCCAGTGATACAATGGATTTCCGATTGCTTTTTCCAGAGTTTCCGCCCATTTCTGGAATTTTTCACGATCACTCGCTCCACCGGTAATGTAATATTCATCTACACCGTTGGAACGCATCTGACGCCATTTATAATGATCGCCTCCCAGCCATACCTGTGTAATATTTTCAAACTTACGATCCTCTGCGATTTCCTGCGGGTTAATGTGACAGTGATAATCCACGATCGGCATCTGCTCCGCATATTCATGAAAAAGTTTCTGTGCTGTTTCTGTAGATAATAAAAAGTCTTTGTCCATAAATGCTTTCATTTTGTTTGATCTCCTTACTATTTTTTGGAACTCCCCACGCCGCTTATTATTTTTACGCAATTGGCATAGGGACTTCCTTTATTTCGTTAAATTACAAAAAATCTATGTATCATATCATTCTGTGAGTCTTTGCTCTGTCATCAGATATAGCCCATTAATTTCGGCAATGACAGACTCAGTGACGGGATGTATGTCACAAGCATCAGCACTACAAAAATTGCCGCAAAATATACCAACAGCTGCTTAAATACTGTCTCTATCTTGACACCTCCGACTTTTACACCTACGAACAGGGTAGTTCCTACCGGCGGTGTGATTGTTCCGATACACAGGTTAAAGATCATCATGATACCAAAGTGAATGGTATTCATACCCAGTGCTGTACATACCGGAAGGAAGATTGGGGTGAAGATCAGGCAGGCCGGTGTCATATCCATAAAAGTACCAACTAGAAGTAAAATGACATTGATCAGAAGGAAGATCACATACTTGTTACTGCTGATTGCCAGAAGTCCTGCAGATACAATGGAAGGAATATTTGTAAAAGCCATAACCCATGACATAATGCTGGATACACCGATCAGGAAAATAATAATTCCTGTCATTTCTGCGCTTTCACGGAAAATCTTCGGAAGGTCTTTCAGTTTAATTGATTTGTATACAAACAGAGATAAGATCAGACTGTATACAACTGCCACTACAGAACCTTCTGTCGCGGTGAACACACCGAAAATAATTCCACCAATTACAATTACGATAAGAAGCAGACACGGGATTGCCTGAAGAATTACTTTTCCGGCCTCTTTTGCTGTAAATTTTGCTTTTGCCCGATAACCTCTCCGTTTTGCAATGAAATAAATTACTACCATACATGCAAGTCCCCAGAGAATTCCAGGAATATAACCTGCCATAAAAAGTGCCGCTACGGAAGTTCCGCCGCTGACCAGTGAAAATGTGATCATTACGTTACTTGGCGGGATCAGAAGTCCTGTTGGTGCAGTTGCAATATTTACTGCTGCTGAAAAGTTTGGATCATAACCTTCTTCTTTCTCAATCGGTCCGATAATGGAGCCCATTGCTGAAGCTGCAGCTGTACCGGAACCGGAGATGGAACCAAATAACATATTTGCAAGAACATTTGTCTGTGCCAGCGCACCAGGCGCACGTCCTGTGATCAGTTTTGCAAGGTTAATGAGACGGACTGCAATACCCCCCTTATTCATGATATTTCCTGCAAGCACAAAGAACGGAATGGCCAGCAGACTAAATACCGAAATACCGGAAAAGATTCGCTGAGAACCGGTCAGTACCGCAACATCCATATTCATAACCGGAAGTATCGCGCACACCGAAGATACACCAAGTGCTACGGCAATCGGCACACCTGCGATCAGCATGACAATCAAAAGAACCAATATGATCAATCCTGAAATAATTGCTATGTTCATTTTCTATTTCCTCCCTACCCTTCTGCTTTCTGTACATAATTTCCACTGCACATATCAGCGATATTGAGCACACCGTATACCACGATTAAAATACCGCTGATCGGCATTACCGAATAAATAACTCCCATTGACACCCCAAGGGAAGCTGTTTTCTGTGTCATGGTCAGATCCATAATCGTAAATCCGCCATAGATCAGTACCGCTGCCGCAAATACGATAATCAGGATTTCAATCACAATATCCAGAATTTTTCGTTTTCCGGCGGAAAGTTTATCTACCACAAAAGTCATTTTCATATGGTCACGTTTGCCAAACACATATGCGGTTGCAAACATCGCCATCCAGGCAAATGTGTAAGTAAGAAGTTCTTCTGAAACAGTACTTGGACTGTTGAAAACAAAACGTGTTACAATCTGATACGTTCCAACAATTACCATCATTGCAAACAGAACGATACAGACGGTTCCAAGGATTTTATTCATTCCCTTTCTGATCTGATGTAATGCTTCCATCTACTTCTCCCCCTTTGTATCAGCATACTGTTCATTGTAAGTCTGAATGTGATCATACAGATCACGGATATCCGGGTTTGCATCCAGCATTTCCTGCTGTACATTGCTTACTTTTTCCTTAAACAGATCAATATCCGGATATATGAATTCCACACCCATATCTTCCTCTGCCGTTTTCTTTGCTTTTTCTACTTCTGTGGACCAGTCTTCCCGTTCCGTCTCACTTGCAAGTTCTGCCGCATCGTAAAATACCTGCCGTTCCTCATCACTCAACCCATTCAGAAACTTCAGATTTGCGATCAGCACATCCGGGATCATCTGGTGCATGGTATAAGAATAATATTTTGCAACTTCGCCGTGTTTGTTATCTGTTAAGGCAAGCTCATTGTTTTCTGCGCCGTCAATGACTCCCTGCTGAATTGCCGTATACACCTCGCCAAAACTCATCGGAGATGCGGCTGCGCCAAATGCGTTTGCCATCTTTACACTGGCCGGACTCTGCTGAACACGCATTTTCAAACCTTTCAGGTCATCCGGCGTATTGATCGGTTTCTTTGCATAGAAGTTTCTCGTTCCCACATCAAACCAAGTCACAACCCGAAGTCCTGTTTCATCCGTAGATTCATATACTTTTTCCATATAATCCGTATCATTCATAGCGGCATAATAAGCATCCGTGGAGGTAAACAGATACGGCATACTGAATACTTCATATACATCTGCGAAAATCTCAAGGTTCGGTGTTCCTACTACTACAAAATCAATGGCACCTGTCTGGGTAAGCTCAATTGCCTTTGTCTGAGTTCCCAGAAGTTCATTTGGATAAATCTGAACCTCATATTTGTCTCCCAGTTTTTCTTCTACATATTCTTTAAACTTTTCCATTCCGGCATATTCCGGATGTGTCTCCGACTGTGAAAGCGCGACACGTATGATCTTCTTTCCGTCGCCCACCTGTTTTGTTCCGCTGCATCCTGTTGCCACTCCGGCGATAAGTGCTACACAGAGAACGCCACAGATTATTTTTCTGATTTTGTTTCTCATAACATTTCCTTTCTTGATACATTATTGATGTTGTTCTGAAATTACCGTTTCGTGTAAGCTCTTACATTGATGCTTGCAGTATATCATTGGTAACTACCCATGCGCAATCCCATTATTGAACAATGTTTTTACCTGTTTTTTGTTCACTTTTTACAATTTAAATCTTTTTTCACTTTTTGTATTGACACTTTTAAACATTCGATGTATTTTCTGTGTAAGCTCTTACATTTCGTGTAAGAAACATTACATTTGACACTCCTGCAGTAATTCCACTAAAAACGAAAGGACGGTACTGAACCAGTGAAAACCTTTATTAAAATTCATCCTTCCGATACGGTCGCGGTTGCATTAACTCCTTTAAAAGAAGGCAGCGTCCTTCTGATAGATGATCACACTTCCGTTACATTAAAGGAAGATATCCCACAAGGACACAAATTCGCACTGACCGATATCGCAGAAAGTTCCTCCATTATAAAATATGGAAATTCCATCGGCATCGCAAAAGAACCGATCAGCTGCGGTTCCTGGATACATACACATAATATGAAGACCGGTTTGGGAGATCTGCTGACTTATACTTATGAGAAAAAAACGATTTCCGAACAGCCTCAACCTGAACGGTATTTTCAGGGCTACCGTCGAAAAGACGGTCGTGCAGCGGTGCGTAACGAAGTATGGATCATTCCAACGGTAGGCTGTGTCAATAACGTTGCACAGGCCATCGAAAAAGCTGCACAGAAATATATCACGGATGATATCGACGGTGTCATCGCCTTTACCCATTCCTATGGATGTTCCCAGATGGGAGACGATCAGGAACATACCCGACAGATCCTTACAGACCTGATCAATCATCCGAATGCCGCAGCTGTCCTTGTACTTGGTCTCGGATGTGAAAACAGTAACATTGATGTTTTAAAAAATTATATCGGGGAATACGATCCGGATCGGGTACGTTTTCTTGTTGCTCAGGATTGTGAAGATGAGCTTGTAACAGGAACTTTAATCGTCCGTGAACTTATTCGTTATGCATCTCAGTTCCACAGAGAACCCATCAGCTGCAGCGAACTGGTGATCGGCATGAAATGTGGCGGATCCGATGGATTATCCGGAATCACTGCCAATCCAACCGTAGGTGGTTTTTCCGACCGGCTGATCTCCATGGGTGGTTCCACGATCCTGACAGAAGTCCCGGAAATGTTCGGAGCGGAAACACTCCTTATGAACCGATGTGAAAATGAGTCCCTATTTCAGAAGACTGTGGCTCTGATCAACGATTTTAAAGCATATTTCAAACGCCACGGTCAGACAATTTACGAAAATCCATCTCCAGGGAACAAAAAAGGTGGCATTTCCACACTGGAAGACAAATCTCTTGGCTGCACACAAAAATCCGGCACTGCTCCGGTAAAGGGTGTGCTTGCCTACGGTGAACCGCTCGGTACTAGAGGTCTGAATCTGTTGAGTGCTCCCGGAAATGACCTGGTGGCCGCAACTGCACTGGCCGCATCAGGCGCACATATTGTACTTTTCACTACAGGACGCGGAACGCCATTTGCCTGTCCTGTACCAACCGTCAAAATATCCTCTAACAATACACTGGCTCAAAAAAAGCAAAATTGGATTGATTTTAACTGTGGTGTACTGGTAGATGACATTCCTGCCGAAGAACTTGCAGACCAGCTTCTTGACTTTGTCATAGAAATTGCTTCCGGAAGACAGTCGAAATCAGAAGAAGCCGGATTCCATGACATGGCCATCTTCAAGCAGGGTGTAACACTTTAATCTTTGTCAGAAACAGAAAGGTGGAACAAAAAAATGAAACAACTCTCCTATCAAACATTAAAAGAACAGAATTATTCCGGATATCTTCTTGAATCAGCTCCAGAACGTGTACTTCAATTTGGCGAAGGTAATTTTCTTCGTGCATTTGTAGATTATTTTATTGACGTAATGAATGAAAAAGCCGGATTCAACTCCAAAGTTGTTCTCTGTCAGCCAATCGCACCAGGACTTGCTGATATGATCAACGAGCAGGAAGGTCTCTATACCCTGTTTCTCCGTGGATTTCAGGACGGACAGAAAGTAAACAAAAAACGTGTCATCTCCTGTGTAAGCCGTTGTCTGAACCCATATCAGGATTTTGATGCCGTTCTGGACTGCGCTTCCAATCCTGATCTGCGTTTTATCGCATGCAACACGACGGAAGCAGGTATTACATATGATCCTTCCTGTCAGTTCAAAGACACTCCGGCCTCTTCTTATCCGGGAAAACTGACCCAGTTTCTGTATCGCCGTTTTGAAAAATTCGGAACCGTTCCGGGAAAAGGATTCATTATTCTTTCCTGTGAGCTGATCGATGACAACGGAAAAGAACTTGAAAAATGTGTTCTGAAGTATGCAAAACAGTGGAATCTCGGCGAAGCATTTATTGCATGGGTCAAAGAAGAAAACATCTTCTGCTCCACACTGGTTGACCGAATCGTTACCGGCTATCCACGCAGCGAAGCAGATGCAATCTGCGAAGAACTTGGATACAAAGACAATCTGATCGATACCGGAGAAATTTTCGGTTTCTGGGTTATTGAAGGTCCGCAGTCTATCAAAGAAGAATTTCCAGTTGATAAAGCAGGACTTCCAATTCTGATCACAGACAACCACAAACCGTATAAGCAGCGCAAAGTCCGCATTTTAAACGGCGCACATACTTCGTTTGTACTGGGCGCTTACCTTGCCGGGCAGGATATTGTAAGAGACTGTATGAATGATGATATAATCTGTGGCTTTATGAACAAAACCATTTATGATGAGATCATCCCTACTCTGGATCTTCCGCAGGAAGAATTAAAAGAATTTGCAGCAGCTGTGACAGAACGATTTAAAAATCCATTTATTGACCATGCATTACTTGCAATTTCCCTGAACTCAACCTCCAAGTGGAAAGCGCGCGTCATGCCGTCCCTGAAAGAATATATCAAACGCAAAGGAACGCTTCCTTCCTGCATCACAGCATCTTTTGCCTTTTATATCGCATTCTTTAACGGCCATACCATGACTGCAGACGGGCTCATCGGAAGCAGAACCGGAAATGATTATACGATCAAGGATGATCAGGCCGTTCTGGATTTCTATCTGGCACACAAAGATGATTCTGTGAAAGATCTGGTTCATGCGGTCTGCACAAATACAGATTTCTGGGGCGAAGATCTCACAAAACTGGATGGTTTTGAATCAGCGGTCTGCGATTATCTGACACAGATCCGCGAAGATGGCACTTATGCCGTTATGAAAACGTTACTGAAATAAACACAGTCTTATCATTATGTGAGGAGAATAAACATGAACGCTACATTACAAAAACTTGAACAATTTGGTATTGTCCCGGTAGTTGTGCTGGACGACGCAGCAGACGCTGCTCCTCTGGCCAAAGCACTCTGCAAAGGCGGTCTTGCATGCGCAGAAGTGACCTTTCGAACCAATGCGGCAGAGGAATCTATCCGCATCATGAAAACAGAATTTCCTGATATGGTAGTTGGTGCCGGAACCGTCCTCACAACGGAACAGGTTGACCGTGCCATTGCAGCCGGTGCCGAATTCATTGTAAGTCCGGGATTCGATCCAAAAATTGTCTCCTATTGTCTTGAAAAAGGCATTGCCATCACACCTGGTGTTGTCACTCCAAGTGAAATTGCTCAGGCCGTCACCTTTGGTCTGGACGTTGTAAAATTTTTCCCTGCAGAACCATCCGGCGGTCTCGCCATGATCAAGGCTGTCGCTGCACCATATAATCAATTACGATTCATGCCAACTGGCGGAATCAACCCACAAAACGTTTTCCCTTATCTGCAATATGACAAAATTATTGCGTGCGGCGGAAGCTGGATGGTAAAAAGCAATCTCGTAAAAGAAGGGAAATTCGATGAAATCACTGCTCTGACAAAAGAAGCAGTTGCACTTGTTCATTCTGCACGGGAGGTGAAATAATGGCTAAAGTTGTTACATTAGGAGAAATCATGCTCCGGCTCTCTCCGCCTGGATATGAACGCTTTGCACAGGCTTCCAGTTTCGATGTCAATTACGGCGGTGCTGAAGCAAATGTTGCCGCATCCCTGGCTCAATTTGGAAACGACTCAGCTTTTGTATCAAAAATCCCGGAAAATGCCATTGGTGACGCTGCAATCGCTGCTTTAAAAAGCCTTGGGGTAAACTGCCAATATATCGCTCGCGGTGGAAATCGCCTCGGCATCTATTTTCTGGAAAACGGTGCCTCCATCCGTCCTTCCAGTGTTGTATATGACCGTGCAGATTCTGCCATTACACAGGTAAAAGCTGAAGAATTTAATTTTGATGAAATTTTTGACGGTGCAAATTTATTCCATGTATCCGGCATCACACCGGTGTTAAGCCAGGATGCAGCAGCTCTTACGTTAGCTGCACTGAAAAAAGCCAAAGAACACAGCGTTACCGTTTCCTTTGATCTGAACTACCGCGCAAAGCTGTGGACAGATCATATTATTGAAAAACAGCATACGCTTTCTGACATGATGCCCTATGTCGATATTTGTTTTGGAAATGCAAGAGATGCGGCAAAGTGCCTCGGCTATACAGAAAGCGGTATTGATTTTATCAATGGAGATTACAGCATCTGCGTGGACGAAACCCACATGACCAATGTCATGAAACACTATGGATTTACCCATCTGATCACGACCCTGCGAAACAGTGTCAGTGCTTCTGACAATGGATGGTCCGGAGCAATCTGTACTAATTCCGGTCTTTACCACGGAAGGACCTATGACCTGCACATTGTAGACCGTGTCGGTGGCGGCGATGCCTTTGCTGCCGGTGTCCTCCACGGAATCCTCGCAGACATGGGTTCAGAAAAAGCACTTGAATTTGGCCTGGCAGCCGCTGCCATCAAACACACTATCCCGGGCGACCTGAATTTCATATCAACAGAAGAAGTTCTGAATCTGATGAATACAGATGGTGCCGGACGTGTCCAGAGATAAAACAAGACAAAACTAACATAAAAATTTTCCTAACCATTTTTTATATTTAACCCTCTTCATGTTTTAAGGCTACCGGCAGCAACTGCCGGTAGCCTTAAATTTTTTCTCTATCACAATCTTTATAACAACATGGTCAACGTTCCCGCTACAATCAGGCACAGTCCAACCGCCGCTTTTTTCGTCAGACGCTCCTTAAATACGATAAAGGAAAACGCGATTGACACCAGAATACTCAGCTTGTCAATCGGCACGACCACGCTGGCCATTCCATCGTGCAGTGCCTTGTAATAGCACAGCCATGATCCGCCAGTAGCCAGACCGGACAAACAGATAAATCCAAGCTCATTTTTCGGAATCTCCCGAATCGTATGCTGTTTGCCTTTGACAAACACAACCCCCCATGCCATCACAAGAACCACGCAGGTTCTGATTGCGGTTCCAAGGTTTGACTCCACGCCCTCGATGCCAACTTTTCCAAGAATGGCCGTCAGACTGGCAAACACTGTGGAAAGTAACGCATAGATCAGCCAGGAACGGCCCTTTGGTTTCTCCGGCTCATTAGCTGCTTCCTTTTTCTGAATCATCATAAAAGTACCGACACCGATCAAAACCACCGCGATACCTTTCACCAGCGTGATCGGCTCGCCAAGGAAAATAAAGGCTAGTATAATGGTTAGAATCGTACTTGATTTGTCAATCGGCACAACTTTATTGACATCCCCCATCTGTAATGCTTTAAAATAGCACAGCCAGGATGCTCCGGTGGCCATTCCAGATAAAATAAGAAAAATCCATGTCTTGGTACTTAAGGAACCAATGATTCCGATAGACCCTGTAATCAATACCATGATC
>CAVAFS010000152.1:0-2315 GCA_963587975.1 Bulleidia sp.
CTTATTCACATAATACTGCATCGTCTTATCATCGCAGCTATACGTCTCATGCTTTGTTCCCGGCAGATACAGAAACTCACAGCTTGCGCCTTCGTATTTTTGAATCCGCCTTGCAAACCTGCAAATCTCATTCCCCCACACATAATCATCCTGTTCTGCTTGAATCAGAAGCATTGGTACCCGGTACATTTTCCATGCAATACCTTTCAAATACCAGCTCATTTCAGCTGACGCAAACAGCCAGCCATAGGAAGCTGCACAGATCTGCATATATTTATGCGTTTTTCTCCGATTGTTAAAGCGATTAAAACGTAGTCTGGATGTGGAAGCACTTGCTTCAAACGTCTCACTCGCATCATATGGATGCTGTCCCAGCACATACTCCTCACCTTTTCCAAGCAAACACTGCAGTCCTGATACCGATGCAGAAATCGCCCATGGCACATTTGCCGTCCGTGGACGAATCATCGGAGAATTTAAAATCACCCGATAAAACCACTCCGGTTTCCATGCGGCCGCAATGCCGCCGATGGCGCCACCCATGGAATGTGCAAACAAATTTAAATGTAAGTCCGGATGTTTCTTTCTGATATTTTCACAAACATGCAGGAAATCTCTGACATAACGTTTCCAGTTATCAATATGTACCAGAGAAGGATCTTTCGTCAAACGATAACTCAGACCGTGACCGCAATGCTCCGGCAGATAAACATGATAACCCGCCTGCAGGAAATAATAAACCAGCTCATCGTATTTCGGTGCCGATTCTGTATAGCCATGACAGATCACGATCACACCTTTTGGCTCTTCTGCCAAATAACGCATCACATGAATTTTTCCAATGCCATCATAGCTTCTGATATATCCACTTTTCCCATGTTTTTTCAAATACGGTTCCACGGTCTCTTTCATCACCACATCATATTCTTTTTCCCGAATTATCTCCATGCCAATCTTCCTCTCTATAGCTATAATCCCTGATATAAACAAATCCCCCACTGCTTATTGTTTTCACACTTGAAGCAAAGGTCTTCCTTAATTCAGTTAAACTTATCTATCCAAAAATCGTATTACATCTGGGATTTAGTAATAATCCCATTAATCCGTTTCTCATTATAAAACATCAGGATAATACCTCCCACGCAGCAAAATACTGCCGCGCCAAAAGCCGCAATTCGGTATCCTGTGCCGTTTCCCGCACCGATAGTAGAAACTGCCGTAAAAATCAGCATAGACAGACTCTGCCCCAGTTTAAAGGCAAAGGTTCTGGCCGCATAAAACATGCCCTCTCGATTGCTCCCTGAAGTCATCGCATCACTCTGCGCAATATCTGCCACAACCGCCTGCGGTAAAATACCGAAAATCGCCATTGGGAGTGCTGCCACAACAGTAAGGATCAGTCCCTGAACCGTCTCCGGAATAAAAGAGATTTTTCCCATAAATCCAGTGTAAAAATAACAGATACTAAATACCGCAAAGGCAAACAGAATCATTTTTTTCTTGCCAAGCTTCGGTGTCAGTTTGTTTACCGGAATATAAAATACCAGTGACAAAGCCGTCATGCCGACAAAATACAGTGTTGTCATTGTCTCCGGAAGTTTCAGTAAACTGGTTACAAAAAACGGCAGTCCTGTCTGAAACATCGTCAAAGCAATCCAATAAAAAAT
Source organism: Bulleidia sp. (assembly GCA_963587975.1). Lineage (GTDB taxonomy): Bacteria > Bacillota > Clostridia > Lachnospirales > Lachnospiraceae > Eubacterium_I. Next base: position 1,668 of record CAVAFS010000152.1, read on the forward strand.
ATCCGATCCGACAAATTTCCGAAATTCTCCGTTTTTGAAAGTCTCTACCAGAGACTTAAATGCAGACTCCTTTGCCGGAACCGTATCGACATAATCTTTTTCCTTAATGCAAAATACTGGAATCAGCATACAGATGCATGCCACCGCTGCCATAATTGTAAACGTGACACGGATTGCGCCGATTCTGCCAAGCGCCGGAATAAACGTTCCCCAGATTGTCGGTGCCAGATAAGCCACCGCGGTTCCGGCAATAAACGTAAAGGAAATAACCGTGGAAATATTCAACCGTTCCTGCTGCGTATGTCCAAGTTCCGGAATCAGCGCATTATATGGCGTACAATATGCCGTAATCGACAAATAGTAAACCAAAATCATGATCATCAGAAAAACTGCATTGATCCGGCTGTTTTTATTCACCGGCGACCAGAATACAAGCACGGTAGAAAGGGCCAGCGGCAGGGAAGCCCATTTCAAAAACGGAATCCTTCGTCCATTTTTTGATGTGCACCGATCTGATAATGATGCGATCATCGGATCCGTAAACGCATCAAAAATCCTTCCAAATGCCGTAATTCCTCCAATGATCGTAAAAATCCCAAACACAGCTAATCCCTGTGGGATAAACACTGTCTGTCCCTGACTGATGGC
>CAVAFS010000153.1:0-2691 GCA_963587975.1 Bulleidia sp.
GTTTATAACTTTATCATATAATAAAGTAAGTGTCAAAAATAATAAACATTGATTTTTATACCAGAGGAGGAAACATTATGGCTGGTTCAAATACAGGAACTATTTTTCAGATCACTACCTGGGGAGAATCCCACGGAAAGGGCGTTGGTGTCGTCGTGGACGGCTGCCCGAGCGGTCTCCCGCTGTCCGAAGAAGATATTCAGATCTACTTAAACCGCAGAAAACCGGGACAATCCAAATACACCACCCCGCGTACCGAAGCAGACCGGGTGGAAATTTTATCCGGCGTCTTTGAAGGACGCACCACAGGTACTCCGATTTCCATGATCGTACGAAACGAAAATCAGCACTCCAAAGACTACAGCGACATTGCCCGCTGCTATCGTCCGGGACATGCTGACTACTGCTTTGATGCAAAATACGGTTTCCGTGATTACCGCGGCGGCGGACGTTCTTCCGCACGCGAGACCATCGGACGTGTTGCTGCCGGCGCTATTGCTGCAAAGCTGTTAAAAGAAATGGGAATCTCTATCCTTACTTATACAAAAGCTATCGGTCCGGTATCCATTGATCCGAACCGCTTTGATGCCACGCAAATCAGTCAAAACCCGGTTGCCATGCCGGATGCGCAGGCTGCCAATGAAGCTCAGGCCTTTCTGGATCAGTGTATCGAAGCACAGGATTCTTCCGGCGGCATTATCGAATGTGTGATTGAAGGTGTTCCTGCCGGTATCGGCGATCCGGTGTTTGACAAACTGGATGCAAGTCTGGCAAAAGCCATTTTTTCCATCGGTGCAGTCAAAGGCTTTGAAATCGGCGATGGATTTGCCGCTGCTACTGCCCGTGGTTCTGAAAATAACGATTCCTTTGTGCCACAGGGAAATGGATCTCTGACCAAAGAAACGAATCATGCCGGCGGTATCTTAGGTGGTATCAGCGATGGATCTCCTATTGTATTCCGTGCCGCTGTGAAACCGACCCCGTCCATCGCCCAGTTACAGCATACAGCAAATGCAGATGGCAAAGCTGTTGATATCAGCATCCGCGGCCGCCACGATCCGGTGGTTGTACCGAGAGCCGTTGTTGTCGTCGAAGCGATGGCTGCCATCACGATTCTGGATCTGATGCTTCGCAACACTACAGCAAAGCTCAACAATTTAAAGAAAATCTATGAATAAATGTCACACAGACTTACTGATTAAACTCTGTACACATAAAAAGACTGCCATCAAAACTATTACAGTTCTGGTGACAGTCTTTTTTCATTATATACTTGTAATTATTATGCCCGTAATTATTCAGTCCATCTCAATTCCGCTACTGTAATTTGTGAATGAAAATACAGTTTGGCTGTTCAATCTTGATCGGTTTAGAATCCTGCAGGAAATACCGCTCCTCATAATTCATATTATAAGTAAAGATCTCATTTGTCTCATGGCTGAGCACGATAAAATGCTTATTATCCGGCATAACAGCCAGTGCCTTTGGATAATCTCCACTGGTTTTGCAATGGAAAAACGGTGTAAGCACGCCGGTTTCTTTATCTACATCATAAATAATAACTGTATTAATACCTGCATTGGTCACAAACAGATGATTTCCATCCGGTGAAAATTCAATTCCGGATGCAGCTGCACGCTGTTTTTCTCCCGGTTCAATGGTACTGATACGCTGAACCAGTTTGAATGGATCTACATCATCATTTCGTGCGCCAACTTCATATACTTCAATAACGTTATCAATCTCGCACAATACGTAAGCATATTTGTGCTGACGGTCGTAACGAAGCATTTTCGGACCGCTGTCTAACTCACAACGAAGAATATCTTCCAGTTCTAATTTATTAAGTTCTCTGTCGATCCGGTAAATTTTTACCTGATCCAGGCCACTGTCTACTGCGCAGACACACTGCTGATCCGGTGTCACCTTTACACAGGTAACATGCGGCATTGAACTGCGGTCTGTAATATTGACGCCGATTCCTTTATGGAAAATACCATCTGCAATCTCGCCAATGGAACCATCCTCATTTAAATTCATCATGGTAATACGTCCGTCATGATAGCCTGCCACAAACAGATAACGATCCTGCTCATCTACTTCCAGATAACATCCTCTCATGCCACCTGTCCACACAGAATTGATCGGTTCCATGTCACCATCTTCCAGAATACGGAAGGACTGTACACCTTCATCTGCAATAGAATAAAGAAACTTTCCGCTGGTTGATACGATTACATCTGAAGGATTGTTAATCGGAACCACCTTGCGTTCTGTCATTTTTCCTTTCTCGGCATCCACATCAAAAATATGGATTCCCACACTGCTTCCGTGTGTGTAAGTGCCGACATATGCCACATAACGATCTTTTGCCATGACTATTCCTCCTCTTTCCTACGCAATATGTCATAAAGTTCTGCTGCATGGTTGTCCTGCTCCGAAACCTCTGCCCCGGAAAGAGCACCATTTTCTGCCGCTGCAAGTTCAATATATAAAACCTGCTTCGGATGCGGCGCAGATTGCATCTCCTGCCCTTCTTCGTCCACGATTCTGCGAACGATTACCGGAATATTTCTTCCATCCGGCTTCATGATTTCAATCTGTTCCCCTACAGAAAATTTATTGCGCTGTTCGATACGGTATAATCCGTCTGCAGTGCATTCCCCTATAATGCCCAGATAAGTGTACTCC
>CAVAFS010000154.1:0-2146 GCA_963587975.1 Bulleidia sp.
GTGCCTGCTTCGCTGTGATGTTCTCCGGTCTCATACTGTGCCACCCGTCCGATATCATGCAGCAATCCAGTCACATAAAATTGATCTTTCTTCTCACAGATATCCACTGCGCACTCTGTATTCGCCTTTTCTTCAATCTCCAATTGATTTTCCAGGACAGAGCCCGATCTGCCTTTTTCTTTTGAACTCTCTTCTGATCCATGACCAGAGTTCTTTTGCATCTGATCTTCCAGATACATCATCCATGCCATACGACAGACATCCAGTGCATGCGGCAGCTCATGGTGACAGTAAATCCGATCCTGCTCAATCTGCTGCACACGTTTCTGCAAACGCAGAAATTCCGGGTGTTTCAGTAATTTTTTCGTAAATTTCATAAATCTTTCTTTTCCTGTTCCAACGCAATCTCATACGCTTCCCGCACATTTCGCAGATAAGATAATGAACCAAATGCCAGTATCATATCGCCTTTTTGCGCGTCCCGTAAAGCATATAATACCGCATCCTGCACATTTTCACAATATCGCGCTGCAATCTTTTGCTCTAAAAGCTGCTTTTCCAACTCTTTTCCGTCCAAAGCCCGCGGATTTTGTGGGGTAACCGTATATACATGATCTCCCGGCTGGAACATCATCTGAATCATTTTTTCATAATCTTTGTCTGCCAGCACGCCCATGATGTAAACAATTCTGCGTTCAGGAAATCCTTCATTTAATGTTTTTCGAAGTTTTCGTACTGCATCCTCGTTGTGCGCTCCATCCAGATAAAAATCCGGCTTCGTGCCAAGCTGTTCCATACGTCCGTGCCAGATTGTGTGAGCCAGTCCATGCTGAATGGTTTCTTTTGTGATCTTCGGATATTTTTTCTGCAAAATATGCAAAACGTTCAGAACGCAGACTGCGTTTTCCACCTGAAATGCACCGCAGAGAGACAGATTTATCTGCAGTTCCTGTGACTGATTTTTCCATACAAAGCCATATCTGCCATTTTTCTGTGTCATCTTCTGCGCCTGATCTGTTTTCGCCACGATCAGCTCTGACTGCATCTCTCTGGCCTTCTTTTCAATCTGCGCAAACGCTTCCGGCTTCTGCTCCATCGTAACTACCGGAACCTGCGGCTTGATGATACCACTCTTTACTGATGCAATCTCACCTAAGGAATTTCCCAGAAAACGAATATGATCCATGCTGATAGAAGTCAGAACGCCCACCAATGGCTGTTTGATCAGATTCGTTGCATCTGTCTCTCCACCCATACCGACTTCCAACAATGCAATATCACATTTTTCCTCATAAAACCATAAAAATGCAGCTGCCGTCTCTACCTCAAAACGGGTTGGATGCGGCTTGCCCTGACTTGTCAGCTTATCACATGCTTCTTTCACTTTTGTAAAAAGCTGTGCCAGCCGGTCTTTTTCTATATTTACACCATTCATCTGAAATTCATCTTCATAAGCAAATACATCCGGTGTGCAAAATCTGCCTACCTTGTATCCGGACTCTGTCAGCACCTGTGACAACATGGCTCCTACAGAACCTTTTCCATTGGTTCCGCCAATATGCACCAGAGGAATCTCATCTTGTACATTTCCAAGTTCCGCCATCAGATTTTGAATGCTGGTCAAACCAAGCTGACTACCATATTTTTTTGTTTCTTCCAGAAACTCCATTGCTTCTATATCATTCATACTTTTCTTTTGCGCTCCTTACGCACATTGTAACTAGCTTATTTTTAGACTTACTTCCATGTAAAACTATTTATTAACTACTACCATAAGTTTTCTTCTGTCACAAGATATGTCATTGGCAGATCATTTTCTTCCGTTGGAAGCTGTTCTGCCACCTGAAGTTCATATGCTACTCCAAGCTCGATACAGTCTGCTTTTCCTTCAAAAAAACGGTCATAATACCCTTTTCCATATCCCATGCGGTTTTTCTTTCGGTCAAAGGCCACCCCCGGAACCAGCACCAGCGCATCTGACCAATCTACCGGATGGTCTTCCTTTGGTTCCATCACATGAAATGTTCCTTCTTCCAGCTCTGAAAAATCACTGATTTCAAAATATTTCATGGTATCACCAAATACTTTCGGAAATGCAATACGTTTGTTTTGTCTCCAACCTTCTTCAATTACAGGGCGGACATCT
>CAVAFS010000155.1:0-7296 GCA_963587975.1 Bulleidia sp.
GTGCTATGTCAACCGCAATTTCCCCGGTATTTTTTGATTGTGCACTTTTCCCAACTGACCCAAAAATGCTTCTAAGCACTGTGTTCTCAGCATTTAGAAGCATTTTAATATTTTATCTTATTTTTTTTTCTACACAAATTTTGTACATTTTTACAAGAAATCACTTTTCATGTTCCCGTAATTTTTCAATAAGCGTGAATACTTCCGGATGCCGCTCTTTCAGATGCTCATCCAGCACATGTCTCCGCTCCCGAAAACGTTCCGCCAGCTCCGGATGTTCTTTTGCAATCCGCTCATGGATTTCTTCACGATGCTGCTCAATGCGCAGCGCCAGCGCATGCTCGTCTTTGCCGGAAATGTTGACGATTTCTTTCAGGTGTTCTTCCAGATGTTCCAGCCATTCATCCATATCCAGTTCGTCCATATGGGACCAGCTTCCATGCAGCAGTTCTTCCACATCTTTTGTTTCTTTCAGATGCTCGATCTGCCGTATGATCTGACGCTCCATCTCCGCTTCCGCATCCACTCCAAAAGCCCATACAAACTCCTGTACGCGGTTATCCGCACGTTTGCGTGACGCACTGCGCTCGGTATTTTCCACGCCGCCTTCCAACGGATATGGACGCTTATACCCAATGTCTTTCAGCGCTATGTGAATGGTACGGCGGACATTTCCATTTTCGATCAGATGTCCCAAGCCCAATTTGCGCATTTGGGTATTCAATCCTGAAATATGCTCCGTAATGTAAAAACGGATTCCTTTTTCTTTCAGGGATTCGCTCAAGAGATTCAAACGGTCTGCCGCTGTGATATCCATACTTCCGATGCCGCTGGCATCCAAAATCACCGCTTTTGTATCCTCTTTCAATGCATCTTCTATTTCCCGCTGCAATACAGAAATATTTGCGAAAAACAAATTGCTGCTGAACCGATAGATCAACACACCAGATATTGGATGGATCTGCTGTCCTTCCTTCAGATCTCGAAAGTGCTTATGTCCCGGCTGGATTCCAAGAAAACAGGTGGCCGGTTTCGCAGTTCGGATGATCATTTCCGTAAAGGATAAAATAATGCCGATCAATACACCATTGATCGTTCCTAAGAATAATACCCCGAAAAATGCTCCCAGAAAAATAAAACATTCTGTCCGGCTGACTTTCCAGAGCCGCGGTATCAGCTCAAATTCCGTTGCACCAAGTAATGCTGAGATCACAATTGCCGTCAGCACTGGAATTGGAAGATAGCCGATAAATCCAGTGCAGAACAGCAACAAAATAATCATCGATCCACCGGCCACAAGCCCGGTCAGCTGTGTTTTGGCCTGGTACTGCTCCCCCATGGCCGTTCTCGATACCGAACCGTTGATAGGACAGCAGCCAGTGAAAGCTGCCGCAAAGTTTCCAAGGGAAAATGCCAAAATTTCCTGGTTATCATTGATCTGATATCTGTTTTTCTGTGCAAAACTGTTTTCTGCCAGCAGGGTCTCGGCCATGATAACGACGGCCACTGACAGACTGATGGTAACCGTCTCTTTTAATGGAACTGCAGAGAAATCCGGCAAACTCCATTTTGGGAGTCCCGGATCTACAGCCGCCAGTGTCTGAATGCCCCAGTCCTGCAGCGGAAGTACATTCGTAAGTACGGCTCCTGCTGCCATCAGCACAACAGCCATCGGAATTTTCGGCATAATCTTTTTCGATAGTAATAAAATAACAAGTGCAACGACACCAAGAACCACCGAAGGCATATTGATTGTCTTTGCAGTTTCTGCAATATGTTCTGCCAGCTCCAGGAATTCTCCGACACCTGCCGTACCGCCCATCAGTTTTGGTACCTGCATCAGAATGATCGTGGTGCAGATTCCGGTGATAAATCCCCCCATGACCGGCGCAGAAATATAGTTAACCAGTTTTCCTGCCTTCAGCAGTGAAAATATCAACAGCCACAATGCTACGAAAAAGGTCAGCATCGGAACTGCCGCCAATGCTTCTGTAGATCCGGCTGTAATATTGAGCCCGGCCAGTGCAGAACCGATCAGTGCCGCCGGAGCTGCATCCACGCCAAAGATAAACTGTGGGGATGTGGAAAACAGCGCAAAGATCAGAATCGGAAAGACGGAACCATACAATCCGTACACCGCCGGCAATCCGGCAATCTGTGCATATCCCATGGAAATCGGAATGGAAACCGCCATGATGATCAATCCGGCTAAAATATCCTTTCCAAGATTTTTCTTATTATAATTTCGCAGGGTATATGCGATCTTCATAGCAGTGTTCTCTCCGTTTCTTCCAGACTTTTCTATCACAAAATCAACAAATCCATTCTGACCTGTTTTTTTCAAAATACGCTTTCTTCTTAAAAACAGGCGGATCAAATATTTTTAATGCATCTCTATTTGTCTGCTCATCTGCACAATCAGATCCATTCCATCCCAAACTAAGGAGAAATCCAGCGCATGTCCAATTTCTACCATACGATCCACGCCGGATACACCTTCACGAACCAGTTTTTCTGCCAGCCATTTTCGATCGATTCCCACACAGATTAACGTCTGGCACTTTCTGGTCAGCACCGAAAAAAACTTGTTCAGCTGTTCTCCACTGCTCTCCAGGAAAAATCCACCTGGTACGGTCAGATTCCACACTTCCGGTGAGGGTTCTGAAAGTCCCACAAGTACGGCTTCATTTCCATAGGTTTTGATCTGTACTTTCTCGCAGACAGCGGCCACATACATGGCCTGTTCCCATTTCTGCACCGCAAGGTGTGCCCCCAGCTCATAATTGCCGCGAATATAAGGAACTGCTGCCTCCCAGAATTTTTCATGTGCATGCTGTACTTCTTCCTTTGTTCCCAGCCAGTAGATCAGGGATGGAGATGAGCAGGCATTTTGATCATTCAAATATGTATCATTATAGAACGCCCGCACAATATCCGTCAAATCTTCTTTTTTCAGAATCGCCTCTGCCGAAAATACAGCTGCCGACCGGCGGTCCGCAAAAGCAAGTTCTGTTTTGCCCGGCTCCAATGCTGATTTCTGAATTTCCTGAATACTGTGATCCCCGCCCCAGATCACCCGGACCTGACAAAGCCTTGAAAGTGCATCTGTGACTTCTTTTTCATGACCATACCGAAGAACCACGATTCGCCTTTTCCATTCCGGCTGCAATTTCATTACCTGTCTGAGAGCAGACAGGATCATCTGCTCCTGCATCGTTTCTTTCTCAGGTAATCGTAAAACCACCGGATCTCCGGACAGCAGAGATGCTGCCATACTGAAAGCAAACAATACGGGAATATTGGAAGGTACGATATGAAACGCCACCCCTCGTCCGATTACCACTTTTTCATTCCATTGTTTCCTGTAACCATCTCTGATATGCTCCAGATTTCCTTTTCTGCACCAGAAAGAAAATGCCGCCAGATCTGCTGACTGCGCACTTCTGTTTTCTTTTCGAAGTGTCTGATACAAGGCATCCAGAAAAGCAATGGTTTCCTCTGCAAAAGGAATGTACGGTCTTTGCTCTGCAAGTTGGCTCAAAATTGTACTATCGCCCAGTAAAAACTGAAGGTTATTTTGCCAGTTATTATTTCTCTCTGTCATAGTTTTCATTCTGCTCCCAATTTATATAATCACAATGTTATTTCTATTTCCTCTGAAAGGTATCGGAACATCCCCGGATCTGTGCATGTTTTAATCTGCCGAAAACTTCAAAATAAGCACCTTTTCGTCCACAGAGACAGTCATCCACCCCAAGCAGTCTGCCCTCATCTTCTGTCAGAATGCTGTGTCCCGGATAGCTTTCCGGAAGCGTCGACAGCACCTGAATGATTCCACACTCTCCGATGTCACAGAGAGAAAAATCAGAGGCTCTTCGAAATAAAATACCGGAATAATCAGAGGCATGCAGATGTCCACACTCACACTCCATAAAAATACTGCCCGCCTGCTCTGCCATGCCATAATAATCATGCACTTTCGTAATGCCGCAGACCTGCTGTAATCTTGCTTTGTATTCCTGTTTTGACACAGCCTGAGAAGCCAGCTTTTTCCAACCGCCACCGTGTACTAAAATTCCCTGGGAAAGATCTTTTTTCAAACCGGACTGCTCCAGTGCCTGTACCAGATATTGCCAGATCAGAAAGGTAAAGCCAAAAATCAGAAACGGCTCCTTTCCGTATTTTTCCAGAAACGCATCCAGCGTCTCCATATCCAGCGACATGTCTTCACTTAATGCAAACGTACGGTATCTTCCAAACAGGGAAAATCCCCGGATTCCTGCCGCTCTCGCCGAGAACTGCTGCATACCGGACAAAGCGGAAGGTGCATCGATCACCAGCATGGGAAGTCTCTTTTTTCCAAGGAAATCTGCACCAATCTTGGCCAATGCTACCTGCTGCCGCGTCCGTGTCTCCCCATCAAGCACGATTCTGGAAGCCATGCTGCTTGTTCCGGACGAAGTCACAACCTTATAATCATTTTCTTCTGTCGGCATGCTGCTCAAGGTAATGCGCTTAAATAAACCTGCCGGGAGAAATGGAAGCTCACTGTAATGCGTTACTTTTTCTCCGGCAAATCCGGAAGCCTCCAGCATCCGGGCATAGGCCGGGCAATGTTCCCTGTGATAACGAGTTAATTCCTTCAGTTGCGCGGTAAGCTGCCCATCTTTCTGCGATTCTTCTAACGTATATACCTCATGTTCTCTTTTTTCTTCCAATCTTCTCCCCTCCTTCACTGCTGTAATTTACTGTATTGTGTTTTACCGGAAGCGTTCTTGGGAATTTCTGTAATATAATGCGCCTCAACCGCACGATTGCTTATATGAAGTCGATCTGCCAGCAGCTCTGCTGCCGTCTCCGCGCATGCCTGATCAGTCGTATATATCTGCAGATGATCATCGGTTCCCACACAGACAAATTCACAGTCAATCTCTGCATATGCTTTCTGTAAAATGCGCTCACATTCATCCAAGCCGACACGGATCCCGAAAATCTTCAGAAATCGTTTTTTTCGGCCTGCAATATAATAAAATCCATCTTCATCCACTCTGGCCAGGTCTCCGGTATGTAAAATGCCCTGACGCTCATCGCCCTTGCTCAGATCTGCACGGTCTTCTGCCATGCCAAGTGTTACATTTGAACCTTCATAAATCAGTTCTCCGACACCAGTTGCCGGATCAACATCTTCCAAATGAAAACTGCCTCCCGGAATCGCAATGCCAATACTGCCTATTTTTTCCAGGCACTGTTCTGCCGGCAGATAACTCATCCGGGCCGTCGCCTCTGTCTGTCCATACATCACCACAAATTCAATGCGATGCGATTTCGCCCATGTTCCAACTTTCTGCTGCAACGGTTCCGGTAATCTGCCACCAGCCTGTGTCATATAGCGAAGATGCTGATACCATGGCTGTTCTCCCGGTTTCTGCGCCCGATCATCAAACAGATGCAGACGGCGAAACAGTTCATACGTGTATGGAACCCCAACCAGACTGGTTCCTTCTGCTGCCTTAAAATAGTCCCAGAATTGCTGCTGTACCACGCTGCAGGTCGTAAGAAGCACACAGGCACCTGCCTGAAAATGACTGTTCAGCACGGACAGTCCATAGGTATACTGCATCGGCAGACAGGTAATCGCCCGTTCCGACTCTGTCAGTTTCAAATATTTTACAATAGATGCCGCGTTACTCTCCAGGTTGCGCCGTGACAGGCGCACCAGTTTCGGACTTCCGGTGCTTCCGGAAGTTGCCAGTAGCAATGCCAGCTCTGGATGCAGCTCGCATTTTACTGCCCCGGTCGCATACAATGCATACTCCGCTTTTTCATATACAACAGCGCAGTTTTTCTCATCGTTTTTATTAATGATTCCATCTTTATCTTTCTGTTTTTCTGACAAACAGTATGGTTCCCATATTTTGGTCTTTTTCTTCGGCATCCATACATACTCCGGCTGATACCGCTCATACATATCCCGGAGTACTGTTTCATCCAGATCCGCATTCAACAGCAGCGGCACGGCCCCTGCATTCAGGCAGCCCAGATATCCGATCACCGCACCCGGTGTATTTTCACATAATAAAAAAACAAAGCTGCGCTGGCGGACTGCATGTCTGAATTCTGCAATCTGCTCACGCAGCTCACCGTATGTAATGCAAAGGCCTGTATCCGTCTGCAAAGCAGGGCGGTCTGCAGGTTTTAATTCCATATCAAAATACATTGTCATACCTTCTTTTTAAATAATTCTTCTCAGAATCACTGTACATTTTTAAATAATCGTTATCTCCGGCAAAACTTACACGCGATATCTCTTATTTGCTCATATCCACACCAAGTTTTTCCAGAATCTCAATTCCTTTGCGGTAAGTACTGAAAGAAGTAATATCCAGTGTCTCAAAAAACACCCCAAATGCTTCTTCCAGATCCGCAACCATATCTACATGACGTACAGATTCCCATTTTTTATATCTATTATACACAAGCACGTCATCGTTCAGATCTTCATCTGTTGCCTGTAAATTTCTTTTTAAAATTTTGTTATACTTCTCAAGATTTGTCATTGTCTTATCCTCATACAATTCTTACATTATTTATTTCTCCGATTCTGCTTTCATAGCCAGAGTGATCATTCCGGCTGCCGCGCGTCCCGCATCTGTTTTTGCCGTCACTCTGCAGTCATACATGCCGTTTCCTGCATCTGCGATCAACTGTGCGCTCAGATACAACCGCTCTCCCGGATACACCGGATGATAAAAACGCATCTGGCTCACCTGAAAAAATAATGGCATTTTTCCACGATTCTGCTCCGAAAGCAATAACAGGATGTCTGCAGTCTGCGCCATACTTTCCATAATATAGATGCCCGGCATAACCGGCTGCCCCGGAAAATGTCCCTGAAAAATCTGCCAGTCTTCCTGTATCTTCACTTCTGCCTCGATCCGATCCGGCAGTTCAAGTTTTGTCACCCGATCTACCAAAAGCAATGGTTCTCTGTGTGGCAGAATTTTCTTAATCTCTTCTTTTTCCATCATCATGTATTTTTATTTTTTTGCTTCTTTTCTCTGACGCATGATCTGCCGCGCCTGTGCGATCAGTTCATCACTGACCCCTGTCACCAGCACCACGTCTTTCAACTCCGGGAACGCTTCTTTCAACTCCGTGTTGACCAGATTTTCCAAAGTCAGCTCTGCGGAAGGACATCCGCTGCACTGTCCATGCATTCTCACATGAAGGACTCCGTCCTCCAGTTTTTCAATCTCGATATCGCCTCCATGCTGAGCCAGATTCGGGCGTACCTTT
>CAVAFS010000156.1:0-2712 GCA_963587975.1 Bulleidia sp.
AGAGAAAGCAAGGGAGGATGCACACATGAGTACATATTCTGTAATTTACAATACAAATCCATATCAGAAGGCACAGGCCAGAGCACGGGCGCAGAAAAAAGCACGTATTCAGGCAGCCAAAAAGAAACAGGCTGTAAAACGTCAGATTTTACTGATAGCGGTTATGTTCCTTACCATTCTGGCAACTGTATTTGTGATCACAGGCTGCCTGAAAGCAAATCAGGTGAAAGCATCTTCTGCAAAAGAAGAAAATGTTTATTATAAGACCATTCAGGTAGAAGAAGGCGATACTTTATGGACACTGGCTGATCAGTATATGGGGAATAGCAGCTTTGACAGACAGCAGTATATTGAGGAAGTGAAAGAGATGAACCATCTGACGGATGATACAATCGAAAGTGGTGCTTATCTGATGATTCCATATGTGGAAACAGTTTCCGAGTTATAATTGTGAAATCATGCACGCAATCGAACGTTTTGTTCGATTGCGTGCAATTTATCAAATATCATGGCAGTTGATAATAATTTTTCAGAAATTCCAGAAACTGCCCTGCCGGCTCAGACAAATATCGAACCGGTGAATATACGATATAAAGTTTTCGTAAGAACGCTTCTTCACCCAAAGGGAAAATCAGCAGTTCTCCTTGTTTTGCATCAGAAACTACGGTAGCATGGGAGAGAATTGAGATTCCCATTCCAAGTTTAATGCATTTTTTTAAAGAACCGGCATCATCCATAATCGCAATAACGTTTAAATCATCTAATGTAAGCCCTCTGTTTTTCAAAAAATGAAGGGTTTCCTGTTTTGTTCCGGAATTATCTTCCCGTAATAAAAATGGCTCTTTCAGCAGAGCATCCAATGGTTTTTTCTGTTTGATGAAAGCCTGATAATAAGGTGTCGCAGGAGCAGCGATAACCAGTTCGTCTGATGCAAAAGGTAAAAATTCGCAGGTTGTATCCGAACAGGTTGTTCCCACAAGTCCAAGATCACAGGCACCATCATCTATTTTGTGAATGATTTCCAGACTGTCTCCACAGGTAGTATGAAACGTTACGTCCGGAAATTCATTATGATATGTTGTCAAAAGCTCCGGGAGTACATAAAGCGATGGCACAGAGGATACACCAATCTGCAATTTATTTGTTCCGTCATTGGAAAGCTCCAGTACAGCTTTCTGCTGTAACGTCAAAATTTCGGAGGCATATTGGTACAACTTCATACCTGCCGGTGTTAAGGACAAAGTTTTTGTTGTTCGTTTTAATAACTGCGTATGAAATTCCTGCTCCAGAGAGCGGATGTGAGCACTGACTGTCGGCTGGGACAGGTACAGTTTTTGTGCTGCCTGAGAAAAGCTTTGATATTTTACGGTATATACAAATGCTTCAAGTTGTCTGATATCCATATGAATGTTTCCTTTCTACATAGCTTCTAATGGAATTTTACTCTTATTTATAGATTTTATCAATAGAATTATTTGAGTTATCAATATTAACAATTTTACTGGAAAATACAGGAATGTTATACTGAATACAACAAAACAGACGTAGTTACACGTCAAAAAACAAAGGAGCACAGTTATGAAACTATTTAACAACACATGGAAACTTGCAATCGCAGGTGCCATTGTCGGTGTACTGGCAGCTTTACTTGCATTCTTCGGAAACCCGGCAAACATGGCCATCTGTGTGGCATGCTTTATCCGTGACACAGCAGGAGCTTTAAGTCTCCATTCCGCAGCACCGGTACAGTATTTCCGTCCGGAAATCGTAGGATTTGTAGTTGGTGCATTTATTATTTCTCTGATCACAAAAGAGTACAAGGCAACCGCAGGATCTGCACCAATGATCCGTTTCCTGCTTGGAATGATCATGATGATCGGCGCATTGGTATTCCTTGGATGTCCACTTCGTATGGTACTTCGTATGTCTGCCGGCGATCTGAATGCTTATGTGGCACTGATCGGATTTGCAGGCGGTGTGGCAACCGGAACTTTCTTCCTGAAAAAAGGATTTTCTCTTGGAAGAGCTTATGAAACTAAGAAAGCAAACGGTATGGTATTGCCAATCGCATTAATTGTATTACTGATCATCGGTGTGGCAACCGGTGCATACGCAGCAAGTACCGAAGGACCGGGAAGCATGCACGCACCAATCGCAATTTCACTGATTGCAGCTTTAATCATTGGTGTTATCGCACAGATGAGCAGAATGTGTTTCGCAGGAAGCATCCGTGACGTCATTCTGATGAAAAACTTTGACCTGATCAGCATTATTGGAGCATTGTTTGTCGTTATGTTAATCTACAATATTGCAACCGGGAACTTCCACTTAAGCTTCTCCGGTCAGCCAATTGCACATTCCCAGCATCTGTGGAACATCCTTGGCATGTATGTGGTAGGATTTGGTGCTGTACTGGCAGGTGGATGCCCGATGCGTCAGCTGATCCTTGCAGGACAGGGTTCTTCCGACAGTGCGGTAACATTCCTTGGAATGCTTCTGGGAGCCGCATTTGCACATAATTTCGGTCTGGCAGGAGCAGCAGCGAAAGCGGCAACTGAGACAGAAGCTGCCGTTGCAGGTGGTCCGGCTACCGCAGGTAAAGCAGCAGTGATTGCATGCATTATTGTATTATTTATCATTGCGCTAACAAACAAAAGAAATCTGAAAAGAGGAAAATAAAAATGGCAGAATTCATTGAAGTAGATGTAAGAG
>CAVAFS010000157.1:0-5032 GCA_963587975.1 Bulleidia sp.
GATAATATCCGTTCAGCATTGTATATCTGCTCCATACATCGGAGATAACGTATCCTCTCCAGTGTCCTACATGCAGACCATTACCTGACGGGTATGGAAACATATCCAGACAGTAATATTTCGGTTTCTTACCATCATTTACATTAACCGGGTGTTCTTCCCAGATTTTGCGCCATTTCTGTTCAATCTCTCTGTGATTGTACGGTACAGCCATTTTCATTCCTCCTAACAGATTGTCCCTCTTTCTCATTCGTGGACATAGTCTGTAGAAATTTTAACACAACCACTGCATTTGTCAAGGTTTTGAATGTCTTTTACACTACTGAAATAGAGAAATCGGAAGAGTTTTCCTCGGCAAGCGATTGTTAGCTGCAGAGGTAAACTCTTCCGATTTCTCTTCACATATTAAAACATATTAAATTTTACGCTTCTGCTCTCGCAGCCACCTCTTTCTCCTGTACATCAGACGGTGCCTGCTCATAGCGTGCGAACTCATACTCATAAGTTCCGCTGCCGCCGGTCATGGAACGAAGGTCGGTATTGTAACCAAACAGTGATGACATCGGCACATCTGCAATGACCTCCTGCTTACCGCCATCTACCGGGTTCATTCCAAGTACACGGCCACGGCGTTTATTTAAATCTCCCATAATATCACCGGTATATTTATCCGGTACCAATACTTTTACTGAAGCGATTGGCTCTAATAAAATCGGATTAGCATCCATGAAACCTTTTTTGAAAGCCTGGATTGCTGCAGTCTTGAATGCCATCTCAGAAGAATCTACCGGATGGTAAGATCCATCGTATAATACGGCTTTTACGCCCACTACCGGGTAACCTGCCAGCGGTCCGCGCTCTACGGATTCCTGAATACCTTTTTCTACAGCCGGGAAGTAGTTTTTCGGAACAGCACCACCTACTACGATCTGTTCAAATTCATATGCCTCTTCCAGATTTCCGGATGGCTCGAATGTCATCTTAACGTGACCATACTGTCCATGTCCGCCGGACTGTTTTTTGTATTTGTACTCTACATCTGCTTTCTTGCGGATGGTCTCACGGAATGCAACCTTCGGCTGCTCTAAAGTGATCTCTACTTTGTATTTCTCTTTTAATTTGCTTACCACTACATCCAGCTGCTGATCACCGATAGCATACAGCAGAGACTGATGATTCTCACTGTCGTTGACTGCTTTCAGTGTCAGGTCTTCCTGCATCATTTTCTGTAATGCCTGAGAAACTTTATCCACATCGGCTTTGTTTACCGGCTTGTAGCTCATGTATGTATATGGTTTGGATACAGCTGTCTTGATAAAGGTAAGCGGTGTTGCCTTTGTGGACAGTGTATCAGTTGTCACTACTTTATTTAATTTTGCAAGTGCTCCGATATCGCCGGCATGTAGCTCCGGTACTTCTTCCGGTTTGTTGCCGCGCAGTACATACAATTTACCGATCTTGTCATCCATTCCGTGCTCTTCGTTGTACATCACATCATCTGTCTTGATAACACCGGATGTTACTTTGATCAGAGAATATTTTCCGATAAACGGATCCACGATCGTTTTGAAAATATAGGCACTCTTTGCTTTTGCAAAGTTAAAGTCTGCATCGTACACTTCATTTGTCTTAATATTAATGGCTTTGCACTGTTTTTTCTCCGGGCTTGGCAGATATTTTACGATATCATCCAGTAAAGTGTAGATACCTTTGGCCATTGTGCCGGAAGCCATGGAAATCGGAACCATCGTTCCATCACATACGTTGGTATGTAATACCTGACGGATCTCATTCTCGGAGAAAGTATCACCGGAGAAATAACGATCCATATATTCTTCGCTTGTCTCTGCTACAGATTCAAGCAATGCCTCACGGCAGATTTCCAGATTTTCGAAAGAATAATCCGGAACATCTGTCTTGTCAACGGTTCCGTCCTCTTTCCAGCGTTTTGCCTTCATCTGAATGACATTGACATAGCCAACGAACTGTCCGTTCTCACGGATCGGTAAATGTAACGGAGCAATCTTCTTTCCGTATAATTCCTGCAGGTCTACAACCACCTGACGGAAACTTGCGTTGTCATCGTCCATATTTGTAACCCAGATCATACGCGGAAGGTTATATTTCTCACAGATCTCCCATGCTTTCTGTGTACCGACTTCCACGCCGGCTTTACCATTTACCACTATAATTGCCGCATCGGCTGCAGCTGCTGCCTCTTCTACCTCACCGACAAAATCGAAAAATCCCGGGGTATCCAGCAGATTGATCTTTGTCTCTCTCCACTCGATTGGGACTACAGAAGTGCTGATGGAAAAAACACGTTTGATCTCTTCTTTATCATAATCACTGATGGTATTGCCATCTGTGACATTTCCCATACGATTGGTAATTCCGGACAGGTAAGCCATTGCTTCAACCATTGTTGTCTTTCCGGAACCCCCATGTCCCAGTAAAACCACGTTGCGGATCTTGTCAGTAGTATAAACGTTCATGTCATTTCCTCCAATACATAAAAATCATGGTTATATTTTACTAAACTTTTCTCTTTTTTGCAACCTTTTTATAAAAAATGCACAAGTTTTCTCAATATTTTCTCACAATTACTTCATATACAAAGAAATTCTCTGAACGAGAATCGATCTCAGGTCAGGTTCCTCTATGACACGCTTTTCCAAAAACAATTCCAGCCATCCTTCCTAAATTTCTGCTCGACTTCTTATTTGCAGACTATCATTGTTGTTTTCACTTTTACACTTTAAAGTGTTAACTTTTTCATATAAATGCGTTATCATGGCAAAAGATGTCACCGAAATACCTTTGAAATATATTTAAAAAAAGAAATTTTTAAGGTGACATGTAAAGTGAATCATTTTTAAAATAACGTTATGAAGGAGGGTACATTATGATTCCAGAAAAAATCGGCTTTATCGGCCTTGGACATATCGGCGGTTCTGTAGCAAAGACGGTGCATCGCATCTATCCGGACATTCAGATCGTCGCTTATGACACCTGCCGTGCCACGCTGGATGCCGCATTATCCGAAGGCATTATCACAGAAGCACTGGATCAGGTTGGCAAAGGATTTTCCGATTGTAATTATATCTATCTGTGTGCCCCTGTTCTCGACAATGCAGACTATGTCCGGGAATTATCCGGCATTCTGCATGATGATATGCTGTTGACGGATGTAGGAAGTGTCAAAACCGGCATCCATGAACAGATCCAGAAATACCCGGATCTGGAACGACATTTTATCGGCGGTCATCCTATGTGCGGAACGGAGCACGTAGGCTATGAGTATTCCACTGCTTACATGCTGGAAAATGCGTACTATATTCTGACCCCAACACAGACGGTTTCGCCAAAAAAAGTGGAGGAATTTGAGCATTTTGTGGCATCCATCGGTGCAGTTCCACTGATCCTGGATTATAAAAAACATGATTTTTCCGTAGGTTCCATCAGTCATCTGCCGACAGTCATTGCTTCCACGCTGGTCAATCTGGTGAAAAATCTGGATGACTCTGACGAAACGCTGCGTACGATTGCGGCCGGTGGTTTCAAGGACATCACCCGTGTGGCATCCTCAGATCCTACCATGTGGGAAAACATCTGCGTGGCAAACAGAAATCAGATCTTAGAGCTGATCGATACTTACGTCAATGCATTACAACAGACACGAAATACCATTGCGGAGAGCCATCCGAAGGAGATCAAAGAATTTTTCAGTTCTGCCAAGGAATACCGTGATTCCTTCAACATCTCCCACCGTGGTCCGATCCGTCCGGTTTACCAGTTGTTCTGTGACCTGATCGATGAAGCCGGAGGAATCGCAACCATCGCTACGATCCTGGCATCCAACAATATCAGTATCAAAAACATCGGCATCATCCACAACCGGGAATTTCAGCAGGGTGTTTTACAGGTGGAGTTTTACGAGGCAGATGCCTACGATCATGCAGTAGAATTGTTACGGAAATATCATTACACCGTATACGAAAAATAAAAAATCATAGAAGTATGATAAAGCAAAAAAAGATGAAGCAGTCGTCTGA
Organism: Bulleidia sp.; assembly: GCA_963587975.1. Lineage (GTDB taxonomy): Bacteria > Bacillota > Clostridia > Lachnospirales > Lachnospiraceae > Eubacterium_I. The sequence goes on from CAVAFS010000157.1 coordinate 4,056, forward strand.
ATTTATTTTCAAACGGTTGTTTCATCTTTTCTTATTATTGCTCGAAGCAAGTTATAAACAAGGTATTTTTGCTCATCCTTCGTCACTTAATAAATCAATTTTACAATTCTGATACAGTCTTTTTATTCTGTGGCCTGAATAGACGCAATGACATTCTCACACTCCGCCTGTCCTGCCTCGGAAGGACCTGTGATGATCATAGTGATCATGCATCCACCATTTTCCGCAATCGCATAACACTGATAAATATTGTTGGACTGATACTCTGCTGATCCGTCAAAAGATACAAACTCTGTCTTCCCGATCGTTTTTGTGCCAATTGGATTCAGGCTGTATGCAATTCCCTGATCCTGATAACTCAGCAGCTGTTCAGAAAGTGTCTCGGCATATTGCTGTGCAGTCACATCACCAAATGCTGCCAGGTCTTCTGTCATCATCGCAATTGCTGATCCTGTATTCGGATTGTATATATATATCTCATAAGTGCTTACATCTGGTGTCCCTTCATTCCCAGTTACCTGCTGACCGGCATTTTCTACCGCATCAATTTCGTCCTGCGTTCCGATCTGCCAGCCATCCGGCAATGTCAGGCTCATTCCAAGAGATGTGTTTGTATATACAACCCCATCCCACTGTCCTGGCACATAAGCCGCTTCTTCTTTCTCCGCTTCCGCTGAAGTACTTCCTTCCTCCTGCAGAACAGATGTCTCATTTACTGCAGATGTATCTGTATTTGCTCCCGTCTGATTCTTTCCTCCACAGGCGGCCAGAGAACAGATCATCGCTGTCATTAATAACCCCACGATAATTTTTTTCATTCTTATTAGTCTGCCTTTCTTTTAAAGTAATCTTTCTACGTTGGTCAAAATTTCCATTACATTTTAATGGCAAATAGAAAAAAAGTCAAGAAATGCTGATTTCCTGACTTTTTATGCATATTTTTCTTTTTAATCTGTATCTTCTATCCAGCCTTTTAT
>CAVAFS010000157.1:5042-12935 GCA_963587975.1 Bulleidia sp.
GCTGCCTACTCTTCCATTTTTGTGATCAGAGCACGTACTTCATCACGTTCTTCTTTGGATGAGCCACGGATTTCAAGATAATTTTTCATCATCTCTGCCGGTGTCATACCCCAGAATTCCACAAAATTCTGAACGTCATACTTCATGTACTCTGCAGCCTCTACGATTGGATGATAGCTGTAAATTTTACCGTTACGATCCATGCGTAAAAACTCTTTCTGAACCAGATGGCTCAGGTAAGTACTTACTGTCTGAGGTTTCCAGTTTTTGCCATACACTGCGTTGCAGGCTTTTACTACTTCACTTAAAACCATATCGTGATCTGCGAGCCAGATAGCACGCATCACGAGCATTTCCGCTGTTGTCAAATAATATCTGTTAGTTCTGTCAATCATGCTTTCGCCCCCTTGCGTTCGATGCCTTTCGTTAAGTTCTTAGTTCCTCTATAATATAAATCCCTCCATCATAAATACCATTACAAGTGTTTCAGATATCGGTTATTTTATATTTCCTTTTAATATTTCTCTGTAGTTTTAAAAAACAGGAAAGCGTTCACTTTCCTGTTTTCTAATAAAAATGCCGCTGGCCGGACTCGAACCGGCACGGAGTTACCCGCTTGATTTTGAGTCAAGTGCGTCTGCCAATTCCGCCACAGCGGCATTGTGTCCGGTTTTTACCGAACACGCTAATCATATCATACAGGTATACAAAATGCAAGAAAAATTTTACATTTTATATCATCCTTTTGTACAATCATGAACCACCTTATACCAGTCCTTTAATAATATCAAAGCAGTCGAAGGTTGCAAAGTAATCCTTCGGTGTCTCTGCACGACGGATCAGCTGTGCGCTTCCGTTCTCTTTCAGCAGTACTTCTGCGGAGCGGAGACGTCCATTATAGTTATATCCCATGGAAAATCCGTGTGCACCTGTATCATGAATTACCAGATAATCCCCCATGTCAATCTTTGGAAGCATGCGGTCTACTGCAAATTTATCACAATTTTCGCAAAGGGAACCAACCACATCATATTTGTGATTGCAAGGTGCATCCTCTTTACCTGCTACAGTGATGTGATGATATGCACCATAAATAGCCGGACGCATCAGGTTTGCTGCGCATGCATCCACACCAATATACTCTTTATAAGTATGTTTCTCATGGATTGCTTTTGTAACCAGACAGCCATACGGTCCCATCATGAATCTTCCCATCTCAGTATAGATGGCAACATCACCCATATCGGCCGGAACAAGCACTTCCTCATATACTTTTTGAACACCTGCACCGATCACACGAATATCATTCGGAACCTGATCCGGTTTGTAAGCAATTCCAACACCGCCGGACAGGTTGATGAAGCTGATCTTGATGCCAAGTTTTTCTTTGATCTCCACACATAATTCAAATAAAGTACGCGCCAGTGTCGGATAATAATCGTTTGTGACGGTATTACTTACTAAAAATGCATGGATACCGAAACGCTCTACACCTTTTTCTTTCAGAAGTTTATATCCTTCAAACAGCTGCTCTTTGGTAAAGCCGTATTTTGCATCACCAGGGTTATCCATGATACCATTACTCAGTGTATACACTCCGCCCGGATTGTAACGAAGGCTCATTGTTTTCGGGAACTTACCAATGGTTTTCTCCAGAAAATCAATGTGTGTAAAATCATCTAAGTTGATGGTTGCACCGATCTCATTTGCATATACAAACTCTTCCGCCGGTGTATCATTTGAGGAAAACATGATCTCCTCGCCGGACATTCCGATCTCATGAGACAGCATCAGCTCTGTCATGGAAGAACAGTCAGCGCCGCATCCATACTCTCTCAAGATATTTAACAAAAACGGGTTTGGAGTAGCTTTTACCGCAAAATACTCGCGGAAGCCCGGATTCCATGCAAATGCCTCTTTCACCGCTTTTGCATTTTCACGGATTCCTTTTTCATCATATAAATGGAAAGGAGTCGGATAAGATTTTACAATCTCTTCGATCTGCTCTTTTGTAACAAATGGTTCTTTTTTCATTTTGTTTTCTCCTTGTCGTATCACTTTTTCTCTCGTTCTCCATCATACACAAAAGGTTCCAAAAAAACAACCCATCGTCAGGATTTTTTCCCGACAATGGGTTGTTTTAGCGTCTATTCTCTTTTCGTCACCAAGGAAATGCTGACAAGTCAGTATTTTTCATTGTTCAGTATTTCTTTAGTTATCTGCTGCTCCGGTTCTCTTTAATACATAGAAACCATCATCGAAGCAGGTTACATAGATATATCCTCTGTCATCTACGCAGCAATCTTCTGTCATTGCGTTACGTGGACCCGGTAATCCCGGGAAGAAGGAATCTTCCGGTTTTTTGTTCGGATTTGGTGGGATAAAGTATGCGAGCTCTTTGATGTAGTAAGGATCAGATACATCATAGATACGCAGTCCTGCTGCGAAGTAACAGCAGTATACTCTGTCGCCTCTCTGCTCCAGCCATGGTTTGTTGCTCATCGGCTCATGCAGGTTGTGCGGTCCGAACGGTCCCTGGCATCCAAGGTTCATTACGTTGAAGTTTGGATACGGGAAGTCTTCCGGTACTTCCGGATACGGGAACTCTGCGATCAGAGTCGGGTGGGTAGGATCACTGACATCAACCATATGAAGGTTATTCATAGCCTGTGCCTCTTTGATGGATCCTTCCGGGAAGAACTGGAATCTCTCGCCCTCGTTTGTAACTACGCAGAGATCACGTCCCGGCAGCGGTAATGCTGTATGAGTACGTGCTCCTGCCAGATGGCTTGAGAATGCCGGCATAAATTTCAGCTGTCCTAACAGATGCGGACGTGTAACGTCTTTTGCATCCAGAACGTACAGACCATCTCCGCCGTAACCACAGAACATAATTCCGTCGTCACGTCTGAATGGCGGTCCATGCATCCATCCTTTGTCCATAAAGGACGGAACATGTCCTGCATGATGATCAACGGTTCTGCAAGGATATCCGTCTACAAACTGATGAGGAGCCCACCAGTTACCAACCTCATGTGGATTTGTCGGATCAGAGATATCTACGATACGCATGATCATACCTTCGAAACGCTCGGATTCGCAGGAAAGATATACGTAAGGACCTCCGTTATACATGAAACGATGAACACCGATGGAGTGTGGTACTCCACAATCCCAGTAACCTAAATATTTCGGGTTCTCCGGATCTTCTTTCAGACTCCAGATCTGGATACCAGCCTGACATTTCATGTTCATAAGTTCGCTCTGCTCTACTAATGCACCCGGGCCTGAGCCAGCGGTCATTGCACAGATCAGAAGATCATCTGCTACCTGGATTTTTGGTGTAGAGGTAGTCGGATACTCTTCCGGATCTAACAGCTGCAGATGTTTTACAAATCTGGTATGTTCCGGATCTGTGATATCAGCGATCAGCACACCATTCTGTGTACCGCCAAAACAGGAACCATACAGATAGTATTTTCCTTCAGCAGTTTTATAAACCTGCATCTGGAAAACGCCGCTTTTACCGTTCCAAGGGTTGAAATCGAGAACTTCCAGGTTTTTGATATAACCATTGTTTCCCGGTCCCTTGGCATAAAATTTGTCTGCCATAATTCTGCCTCCTTCTTTCTTGATGTCTCTATTCTAATCCAATCTTTTTCATACGTCAAATAGAAATAACTGCCGTCTGCTATAACAATATCGTTATAGCAGGCAGCATCAACATCCTCTTTCATACCTGTCGATTCTACTAACATACCGAATCAAGTATGCTCCTTGTATAAAATCAGTTCTGCATACGGATCACTTTTTTCAGCAATGATACAAAACGATCAATAGCCGGATCCTGATTTTCATTGATCCATACCACGCTGAGCGGATGGGTAGATTCCAGATGCAGGTATGCAAATCCCGGATTATCCAGTGCCCGGCTCCAGCTGTCCGTCACCGCCACGCCAAGTCCGCACTGTACGCCCATGATCATAGCATCTGTACTGTGCACCGGCTGGATCTTCGGTGTAAAACCGTAAGGTTTGCACACACTTCGGATCAGATCCATGACATAATCATTATCCTCTCCGGCCACTGCCAGAAATTCTTCCTCACGGAAATCATAAGGGGTCAGACTTCCCACATGCTCCGGTGTATTAGCCGTACTGTAGATCAGCATTCTCGGAAGATCTGCCACTTTGGCATGCATGATCCCCTGAATATTCAGGATCTTTGGTTCGATGGTAATGATGACATCCTCTTTTCCACTCTGCAGGGCTTCCTGAGAGCTGCGGGGTTCGTAGCTGTTTACCTCCACCTTTACATTTGGATATTCTCTGGAAAAATCACGCAGTACCGGCAAAAGGACTTCTGAAATATTCCAGTTATTTAACACGCCGAGATGCAGCACCTGCTTTTTATTCTCCAGGGACAATTTTGCCCTCAGTTTCAGATCAAATAATTCGCCACGATACCTTTCAAAAAAATCATAAAACATCTCACCGTTTGCCGTCAGCACGATTCCACGGTTCAATCGTTCAAACAGCGGGCAGCCAAGTTCCTGCTCCAATGCCAGTATCTGCCGGCTGATGGCAGGCTGTGACACAAACAGCTCCTGGGCCGCCTTTGAAAAACTCATATTTCTGGCCGCTGCCAGAAAGTATTCTATCTGCAGATCGTTCATGACTTATCTCAAATGGGTTATATATAAAGCAACAATGATCACAAGGGCTACACCTGCCACAATACGTGGAAGAAGCATTTTATTCCCGCCTGCAGCAGTCTCAGATTCCGGATTCCCGGTTGCTTTTTCGCGTTCTTCTTTTTTATCATTTCTCCACTGTTCGATGACGGCGCGGGCTGCCTGTTCATCCTCTGGATTAACATAAATCTCATCGCCGAAATTATTCATTGCCATCAGAAAATTTCCATGTTTTCCGGAACCCACTTTTTTCCGTGCGCAGAAAATCTTCTCCATACGCAGACGTACTTCTACTTCATCTGCATCCTCCGAATTGTACACTACCAGTACATTTGTCATACCATCAATTTTTACTGCCATTCTTTTTCTCCTGTCCTATCCTGTATTATTTTCACAAATTTCATCAAAAACAAAAATGCCGGAAACTGATACATTCCAGTTTCCGGCTTTAAGCTACCGACGGGAATCGAACCCGTGACCTCCTCACTACCAATGAGGTGCGCTACCTACTGTGCCACGGCAGCCTGTCCAGCAATCGCTGACTTGTACACTATACAATATTTCTGTAGTCATGTCAATACTTTTCCGATGTGTCTTTTTTATCAAAAAACGCGAATTATCTGATTTTTCAAACATTTCATCCATCAGCTCTGTTTTTCCAGAAAATGCATTGACTCTCTTGCGCTCATTATTTCGTGATTATATCATTGAAATCACAAACAGTCCCACACACATCAGGATAAACAGAATCATACCCGGATTTCCAAACATTACACCTGCCATCTCGTTTTTTGGTCTCTCCCGCTCTCCGGAGCGCAGCTCCACTTTTTTCACCGATTTGATCAAAAAGATCAAACCAGCGATTGCCATACCGATCATGCACACTTCCAGAACCACCAGTCCCAGAATAGCCCCCAGGTGATTAAACATCAGATCAATACTTGCATATGGATCCCCACTCGCCCAGGCCGTATAATCCATGCGGTCTAACAATACGGATGACAAAAATCCACCGAGGAAATTCACCGCCATATGGAGCATGATGTTGTATTTCAGATTTCCGGTGCGGATGTAGACATAGGCCAGAATGCATCCCAGCCCGAAAGCATAAAAAAACTGATGGAAATTACCATGAAAAAGCCCAAACATCAGTCCGGACAGCACGATGGCTGCCTTATCCCCGTACACAATGGTCCGGTCGATCATATCTTTCCGGAAAACAAATTCCTCCATGACCGGTGCCAGGATTACAGTAAAAAGCAGATTAAACCAGGGATTTCCATTGGACATCAGACTGTCCAGTCCAAGGGACAGATCCAGCCCCGTACTGCGGCTGATCAACGCGCATACCGCATTTCCAATGATATTTCCCACATACATCACGCAGATGCAGATACACAAAATCTTAAACCATCGCCCTGCACTCATCTTTGTCCGATATAACTGCATGGCCGGCAGAGACCGCATCAGATGCGCACACACCGGAATTCCAAGCAGGTACAACGGTGCCAGGGAAACGATCCAGTTTATAATCGGCAGATACACCAGCTGCGGTGCCACGATCCCAATGATCATTGATACCACCATCTGTACTACCGTTACCAGAAGTGCCATGGCAAAATAGCTGATACCAACTCTTGAAAAAAACGCTTTATCATCTCTCATATTGTATTTACCCCATTTTTCTGTACTGATCCTCTTCTTTGGATTCTTTCGTTCCATTTTACACTATTTTTGCTATAATGTATAATAAATAATTCAAGCTTAAAATATTATGTATCTCAGAATCATTTGGTGAAACAAAATTTTCTGAGTGATAAGGGAGGATTTTTACATGAATATTGTTGATATGCACTGCGATACTCTGTCTCTCATGCTGGAAAACAAACGCCAGGGACAGCCCTATGGGCTGGAGTGTTCCAAAAATCAGCTCACACTGTCTCGCATGCAGCAAAGTGATTATCTGCTGCAGAATTTTGCGGCATACGTCAATCTCGCCCAGGCAGAAAACCCACTATTAAAAGCATTGGAACTGATCGACTTGTTTTATACGGAACTAGAAAAACATGCGGATATCATCCGTCCGGTCCGCTCCTGGACTGACATTGAAAAAAATCAGGCAGACGGTGTCATGTCTGCGCTTTTAACCGGCGAGGAAGGCGAAATCACCCTGGGAAAACCGGAATATCTGCGCATTCTGTACCGCCTTGGCATGCGCATGATGACACTGACCTGGAATTTTGAGAATTCCCTTGGTTTTCCAAACCTGAAACTCTCCCGGTCTGATACCGATGGTTCTTCCTGCTCCCACACCAAAGATTGCTGTTTAAAAGAGCAGGGAATCGCCATGCTGTCCGAAATGGAGCATCTTGGCATGATCATTGATGTCTCTCATTTGTCCGATGCAGGTTTTTACGATGTACTGAACCATACGACAAAGCCATTTGTAGCCAGTCACTCCAACGCCCGCAGCGTCTGTCCTGCTGTGCGCAACCTCACGGATGACATGATCCGCAAACTGGCAGACCGCGGCGGCATCACCGGCATCAACTTCTGCAAAGATTTTCTCGGCAAACCGGCAGCTTCTCAGAATTATCTGGATCAGGCTGTAGTCCACATGAAGTATCTCATGAATCTCGGCGGAGAAGATTTCGTTGCCCTGGGTTCCGATTTTGACGGCATCACTCCTTATCACGATTTTGCGGACTGCAGTGTTATGCCCAAACTCATTCAGGCAATGAAAAAAGCCGGTCTGACACCGACTCAGATAGAAAAAATCTGTTATAAAAATGTGCTGCGCGTATACAAGGAACTTCTGTAAGTGGATGTTTTTCCGGAGATTTTCTATTTTACTTATTTTTAGGAATATTTCACTCAGGAATTTCCCGTTTTACTTATTTTTCAAAATATTTTGTTCTGAAATCAAATTGTCTGCATATACTGTCTGGAGAGAATACTATTTTCCAGTTCAGTATATGGAGGCAATTTTTTATGGTACAGTTTATCAACGACTTTCTGAAAAAATCAAACAAACTCGGTTTTCTTTTTGTGTCTGTTATTGGGACACTGCTTCACTTCACTTTTGAGTGGTCCGGGCAAAATCCTGTGATCTGTCTGTGTTCCGCCGTCAACGAGTCCACCTGCTAGCACATGAAACTGCTCTTTTTCCCGATGCTTATTTTCATTCTCATAGAGCAGAC
>CAVAFS010000158.1:0-2874 GCA_963587975.1 Bulleidia sp.
AGGTTGGCCGTGGACCACTGGCAGGGCCTGTGGTAGCAGGTGCAGTTATTCTGCCAAAAGACTGCAATATTTTATATATTAATGATTCCAAGAAACTCAGTGAGAAAAAGAGAGAAGAACTCTACGATGTGATCATGGAACAGGCCGTGGCCACTGGTATTGGTATGGCATCTCCGGCACGAATTGATGAGATCAATATTTTACAGGCTACTTATGAAGCTATGCGGGAGGCAATCAGCAAATTAGACCCGCAGCCGAATCTGCTTTTGAACGATGCGGTGACAATTCCGGAAGTAGATATTTATCAGGTTCCGATCATTAAGGGTGATGCCAAAAGTATTTCCATTGGTGCGGCAAGTATCATAGCAAAAGTCACAAGGGATCGTCTGATGGTGGAGTATGATAAAATTATGCCGGAGTATGGCTTTGCATCCAACAAAGGTTATGGTTCGGCAGCCCATATTGAGGCATTGAAAAAATACGGTGCGTCTCCGATTCACAGACAGAGCTTTATACATAATTTTATCTAAAGCTTATTAGAATGCAAAGAGTTGGTATTGATTCTTTATGAAGGTGGGAGTTATCTCTCATTTCATATGATTGCCCGAGGCCAGAGAGAGTGGAAAGAGGCAGATATGAATACACGGAAACTTGGTACGGCACAGGAACAGCGTGTGGCAGACTGGATGCGACAACGGGGGTTCTATATTGTGGAGCAAAATTTTCGATGTAAATTTGGTGAAATTGATCTGATTGCAAAAAAGGACGGCTATCTTATTTTTGTAGAGGTGAAATACCGCAGTAATGAGCAGTATGGTGTGCCGCGTGAAGCTGTGGACTGGCGCAAACGTCAGCGTATCTCCAATGCGGCAGTTTTTTATCTGAAGCGATATGGGTATTCTATGGAGCATCCCTGTCGGTTTGATGTGGCAGAGGTATCAAAGGACAGCATAAATCTGATGGAGAATGCCTTTGATTATTGCGGATCGTTTCGTTGAAAGGAAGAATTTGTGGAAAAGAAAGATTTATTGATAAAGAGAAAAACAGGTGGTATGCAGACACCAGAGCTGGTTATTCATGAACTGAAAAATGGTGGAGAACTGCCGTTATTTCATTATCCGTTGTTGGATGAGACTGGAATCGTGCGACATTGTTTTACAACACGCTATGGTGGCGTAAGCGAGGGAATGTTTTCGACACTGAATCTCAGTTTTTCCCGCGGGGATGTGAAGGAATCCGTAGAAGAGAATTATCGCCGGATCGCAGAGGCAATGGGAACGGATTGTGAGCATCTTGTTTGCTCAGATCAGACGCATACGACAAACGTTCGAGTGGTAACAGAAGCAGATGCAGGGAAAGGAATTATCATTCCACGGGATTACACGGACATAGACGGACTTATTACAAATGTGCCGGGATTAACACTGGTAACTTTTTATGCGGACTGTGTGCCATTGTATTTTGTGGATCCGGTGCATCATGCAATAGGGCTGAGCCATTCCGGATGGAGAGGAACCGTTGCCCGCATGGGAAAATGTACGCTGGAAGCAATGCACAGAGAATACGGTACTGAGGCGGCAGATGTATATTGTGCGGTTGGTCCGTCCATCTGTCAGGATTGCTATGAGGTCAGTGAAGATGTGGCGGTTCAGTTTAAAAATGCATTCCCTGGCCATGAATCAGAAATCCTGATCAATAAAGAAAATGGAAAATATCAACTGGATCTCTGGAGAGCAAACGAAATTGTACTGCTGGAAGCAGGCGTGAAACCGGAGCATCTGGCGGTGACGGATGTATGTACCTGCTGCAATCCGGAATTGTTGTTCTCACATCGTGCGAGCCATGGAAAGCGTGGAAATCTCGGGGCATTTTTAAGCCTGAAGGCTTAGCGTGAGAAAAACAGCATTAATAGCTGTTGCAAAAATATAGATAATGGGTAGTACAAAACAAAGAAAAACAGGATTTATTTTTTGTGATAAAAACAATGTTACGATTGATTTTTTAAAGGAGAAAGGAATTAGGAAGATGCATTTAAAAGAAAGAATTGCAAATGGGATGCTTTTTTATGAGCATGGACATAAGGATCCGGTAGATATTGCACAGGAACAGGAGCTGGACGCGCTGCGCAGACATTGCAAAGAGGTAATGTTTGATTATAATCATACCCGTCCAAATGAGCGGGAAAAACGACTGGAGTTGTTAAAAGGACTGCTCGGAAAGTGTGGGGATGGTGTGTTTATCGAAGATGGTGTGCATATGTCCTATGGCTGCCATCTGTATCTGGAAGGCGCGTTTTATGCAAATTTTAATTTAAGTGTAGTAGATGATGGCGATATTTACATTGGAGATAAAACGATGATCGGGCCAAATGTAACACTTTGTACCACAGGACATCCGGCAGATCCGGAGTATCGTGAGATGGTGGCACATTATTCCCTGCCGATTCATATTGGCAGAAATGTCTGGATCGGAAGTAATGTAGTTGTTCTTCCGGGTGTTACGATTGGTGATAATGCGGTAATTGGTGCCGGCAGTGTGGTGACAAAGGATATTCCGGCAAATGTGATCGCAGTCGGTAATCCATGCCGCGTTTCCAGAGAAATCGGAGAAAGAGACCGGGAGTACTATTTCCGTGACTTGAAAATGGATTTTCCATACACTTCAGATAAAATCACATCGGAAGAGTAAAAAGGCACGATATAACTATTAATAGACAGTCATCGGTTTTGTATCGGTGGCTGTTATTTTCACTAGGTTACTAGTGTGCTGGCACATTGATAATTGAACCAATTTATAACTTGCGCTATACTGTAAATAGGAATATAAACAGTAATAGTGGAGGTTATATTATGGCACGTCCCAAGAAAAACCATG
>CAVAFS010000159.1:0-3110 GCA_963587975.1 Bulleidia sp.
GATGGGAATCGAAGCAGGTGATGTCCTTCTGGAAGTAAATGGAAAGCCGATTCAGGATGTTTTTGATTATCATTTTCTGATTAATGATGTGCTGTTGACCCTGCTGATCCGTAAACCAAACGGAGAAGAGTGGGAACTTGAGATAGAGAAAGATTATTATGAGGATCCGGGGATTGTTTTTGATAATGGTCTGATGGATGATTATAAATCCTGTTACAATAAATGTATTTTCTGCTTTATTGATCAGATGCCGCCAAATATGAGGGAGACCTTGTATTTTAAAGATGATGATTCGAGATTGTCTTTCCTGCAGGGAAATTATGTAACCTTGACAAATATGAAAGATGATGATGTCGAGCGGATCATTCGTTATAAACTGGCACCGATCAACGTATCTGTCCATACAATGAATCCAGAGTTACGCTGTGAGATGCTGCATAACCGCTTTGCCGGAGAAGCACTGGATAAGATTCGCCGTTTTTATGAGGGTGAGATTGAGATGAATGGTCAGATTGTACTCTGCAAAGGGGTGAATGATGGTGCGGAACTGGAGCGAAGCATCAAAGAGCTGTCAGATTACCTTCCATATATGCAGAGTTTATCCGTTGTTCCGGTTGGACTGACAAAATTCAGAGACGGCTTGTATCCGTTGCAACCTTTTGAAAAAGAAGATGCAAAAGAAGTGTTGGAAATTATCCATAAATGGCAGAAAATCTGTTATGAGAAGCATGGTACACATTTTGTACAGGCTTCCGATGAATGGTATCTGCTGGCAGAAGAACCGTTTCCGCCAGAGGAAAATTATGATGGATACATTCAGCTGGAAAACGGTGTCGGCATGATTCCGTTGCTGGAGAGCGAGTTTGATGACTGTTTGGCTTATGAGCTGGAAGAACAGGCAGATGAATCCGATCAGAATGTGGATGCTTCAGAAGAAATAGCTGATTTTGAATCTGTTAAAATTAAAAATGAAAATCTGAATGAATCAGAAACGGAGAATAAAACTTACCATCGGGTAGTTTCTATTGCCACCGGAAAATCTGCTGTAGGCTTGATGCACAGACTGGCTGATAAATTTATGAAACAGCATCCTGATATCAAAGTGATTGTGTATCAGATCCGAAATGACTTTTTCGGAGAGATGATCACCGTTTCCGGCTTGCTGACGGGGCAGGATCTGAAAGCCCAGCTGACCGGACAGGAACTGGGAGATATGCTTTTGCTTTCCAGCAACGTGCTGCGAATGGGAGAGGAAGTATTTCTGGATGATGTGACGCTGGCTGAATTGGAAAATGCTTTACAAGTGCCGATTCATATTGTAAAATCAGACGGGCAGTGTCTGTATGATGGCATGCTTGGTAATGTTTAATATTCGTAAGGCGAATAAAAGTAACTTGATAAATAGCTTACATTGATTTAGAGCAGAAGAAGCTGAAAACATGCGCAAGAAATGTAAGCAGATTCTGAAATAGAGAGATGAGGGATAAAAATATGAGTAAACCGGTTGTAGCGGTTGTAGGACGTCCGAATGTAGGAAAATCTACGTTATTCAATGCTCTGGCAGGAGAGCGTATTTCCATCGTTAAGGATACACCGGGTGTCACAAGAGACCGTATTTATGCAGATGTAGAATGGCTGAACCATTCTTTTACTATGGTAGATACTGGCGGTATTGAGCCGGACAGCAAAGATGTCATTCTGGCACAGATGCGTGAGCAGGCAGAAATTGCCATTGCTACCGCAGATGTTATTTTATTTATGACAGACGTACATCAGGGACTGGTGGATGCGGATGCGAAGGTTGCAGATATGCTGCGCCGCTCCCATAAGCCGGTCATTCTGGTTGTAAATAAAGTAGACAGCTTCCAGAAATACATGGCTGATGTATATGAATTTTATAATCTTGGAATTGGTGATCCGATGCCGATTTCCGCAGCATCCCGTCTTGGACTGGGAGATATGTTGGAGGAAGTGGTAAAGCATTTTCCGGATACATCCAAAGAAGAGGAAGAGGATATCAGACCGAAGGTTGCCATTATCGGAAAACCAAACGTTGGAAAATCTTCTCTGGTAAATAAGCTTGCAGGAGAATCCCGTGTGATCGTATCTGATATTGCAGGAACTACCCGTGATGCCATTGATACAGCGGTAAAATATAACGGAAAAGAGTATATTTTTATTGATACTGCAGGTTTGCGCCGTAAAAACAAGATCAAAGAAGAAATTGAACGTTACAGTATTATCCGTGCGGTAACGGCTGTAGAGCGTGCGGATGTTGTCATTCTTGTAATTGATGCAACAGAAGGTGTTACCGAGCAGGATGCAAAAATTGCCGGAATCGCTCATGAGCGTGGAAAAGGTATTATCATCGCTGTAAATAAATGGGATGCCATTGAGAAAGATGACAAGACGATTTACAAGCATACAAATAAGATCCGCGAGATCTTAAGCTTTATGTCTTATGCGGAGATTATGTTTATTTCTGCAAAGACCGGTCAGCGTCTGAGCAAGATGTATGAAATGATCGACATGGTTCTGGAGAACAATGCAATGCGTGTAGCTACCGGTGTCTTAAATGAGATCATGACCGAGGCTGTAGCAATGCAGCAGCCGCCTTCTGATAAGGGTAAACGTCTGAGACTTTACTATATTACTCAGGTTGCGGTAAAACCACCGACATTTGTTATTTTTGTAAACGATAAAGAACTGATGCATTTCTCCTATACGCGATATCTGGAAAACCGAATCCGTGATACCTTTGGATTTAAGGGCACGGCATTGAAATTTATTATCCGTGAGAGAAAGGAAGACAGATAATGGTAGTGTTTCGAATTATCAGCATTTTGCTGGGCTACCTGTTTGGATTGTTTCCAACTGGCGTGTTGTACGGAAAGGCACATAACGTAGATATCCGATCCAAGGGAAGCGGAAATTCCGGTATGACGAATTCTCTGCGTGTCCTTGGATGGAAAGCCGGTGTGGTTGTGTTTTTTGGTGACTGCTTGAAAGCAGTGGCAGCAATGGCCATCATCTGGGCGGTGGCGAGAACCCGCTATCCGGATGCGGTAAAATTGCTGGAACTGTATGCCGGATTTGGCGCAGTACTGGGG
>CAVAFS010000160.1:0-3344 GCA_963587975.1 Bulleidia sp.
ATCAGATCGGTACGTTATCCGAGAGTTTTGAGGCAATTGTGCTGGCAAAGCGAAACGGCTATCAGACCATTGTATCGCATCGATCCGGTGAAACGGAGGATCCGATGATCGCTGATATTGCAGTGGCATTAAATTGCGGACAGATCAAGACCGGTGCGCCATGCAGAGGAGAACGGACGGCAAAATATAATGAACTTTTGCGGATCGAGGAAGAAGTCTGTGAGAGATAGATAAAACTTAGACAAAACTTACTGCCAGTTTACTTGTCCCGGAAATCAAGATGTGATACACTAAGCAGAGTCAGATTGGAGTGAAATCTGCTCTTGGAAGATGATTTTACGAAAGTCTGTGTATCATTAGAAATATGGTGATGAAAATTGAAAAATCACTAAATGAGGAACGTGAATGGAACAGGAAAAACAAAAGACAGCAGAGGAACTTGCAGTGAAGATCATGTCCTACGCCAGAGATGAGCTGATGATCTCCATGCGGTTTCTTGACAGAGCCTTATTTCGGATGCCGCTGGTGGCTGCAGACAGCGTGGCGGCCTTTGGCGTGGATGGTGCGACCATGTACTACAATCCGGAGTATGTGCTGCATGCATTTAAAAAAGAAAAAAATGCCTGTACCCGGGCATTTTTACATATGATATTACATTGTATCTTCAGTCATCCGTTTCAGTATGAAAAACTGGATCGGGAGTGCTGGGATCTGGCCACAGATCTGGCGGTGGAGCAGTCGATTCTGGACTTGAATCTGAAATGTGTGGAGCTGGAACGGGATGCGTCTTTAAAACGGACGTTGTCACATCTGGCACAGAAAGTACCGATTCTGACCGCAGAAAAAATTTACCGCTGGCTGTATGAAAATCCGGAGGAGAGTGCAGAATTTTTCCGGGAAGAGCCACAGTTTATGTGGGATGACCATCTGAAATGGATTCCATTGAAGGAAAATGAAGCCGGAGAGCGCAGAAACGACAGCATTACGACAGATACGAGAACTGCCATGGTGGGCTGCCATGAGGCGGACACCGGTGAGGAAGGCGAGCAGGAAGATATTGACGAAGCGCTGGTGGGACAGCGTCAGGGCGACTGGCAGGATGTAAGCCAGCATGCCAAGACGGATCTGGAAATGTTTTCCCATGAACAGGGATACGGCGCCGGAAGTCTGCTGCTGAACCTGAATGCGGCGTTGCGGGAAAAATACGATTACGGCGAGTTTTTGCAGAAGTTTGCAGTCCTTGGCGAGGAAATGCATGTCAATGACGATGAATTTGACTACATTTACTATACTTATGGATTACAGATGTACAAAAATATGCCGCTGGTGGAACCGCTGGAATACCGGGAAAATAAGCGAATCCGGGAGTTTGTCATTGCCATTGATACATCCGGATCCTGCCAGGGAAAGACGGTGGAGCGTTTTCTGCGAAAAACATATAACATTTTAAAAAGCAGTGAGAGCTATTTTGAACGGGTCAACATTCATATCATTCAATGCGATGAGAAAATCCAGCGTGATGTGAAGGTCACCACGGACGAAGAATTTGAAAAATATATGGAAGATGTGGAACTGTGCGGCTTTGGCGGCACGGATTTCCGACCGGTGTTTGAATATGTGGACGGATTGATCCGGAGACATGAATTTCAGGATCTGAAAGGCCTGATTTATTTTACGGATGGACAGGGAACCTTCCCGGAGCGGATGCCGGATTATCAGACGGCGTTTGTGTTTGTGCAGGAAGGATACAGTATTCCGGAAGTGCCAATCTGGGCAATTCGCTTAGTGTTGGACGCAGATGACGTATAAAAGAGTTACAAATGGAGGATAAACATACATGAATATACAGGAAGCAAAAGAACAGATTGAAAAGGCAGTCCGTATTTACCTGATGAAGGATGAATATGGCGATTACCGCATTCCGATTGAGCGCCAGAGACCGGTGTTTCTGCTTGGTGCGCCGGGTATCGGAAAAACAGCGGTTATGGAGCAGATTGCCCAGGAGATGGATATCGCACTGGTATCTTATTCCATGACACATCATACGAGACAGAGTGCCCTTGGTCTGCCGTTTATCAGTCACAAAAACTATGGTGGAACAGAATTTGATGTGTCTGAATATACCATGAGTGAGATTGTAGCCTCCGTGTACGAGGCCATGGAAGTGACCGGAAAGACAGAGGGAATTCTGTTTTTGGACGAGATCAACTGTGTCTCTGAAACACTGGCTCCGTCCATGCTGCAGTTTTTACAGTACAAAACTTTTGGCAAGCATCAGATCCCGCAGGGCTGGGTGGTTGCAACCGCAGGAAATCCGCCGCAGTTTAACCGTTCCGTCCGCGAGTTCGATATCGTAACCATGGACCGTCTGAAAGTGCTGGAAGTAGAAGCGGATTATGATACATGGCGGAAATATGCGGTTAACAAGGGATTGCACGGATCAATTCTGACCTATCTGGATATTAAGAAAAATGATTTTTATGTCATTGAAAATACCGTGGACGGCAAATCTTATGTAACCGCCCGTGGATGGGAAGATCTGTCTGAGACGATTTATTTATATGAAGAAAACGGATTTACTGTGGATGAAGTGCTTGTTGGCCAGTATCTGCACAACAAACGGATTGCCCGCGAGTTTGCTTCTTATTATGACTTGTATCAGAAGTACAAAAAAGATTATCGTGTAGCACAGATCCTTTCCGGAAATGCGGATGCAGATGTGCGCAAACGTGCGAAAAATGCAGCTTTTGATGAGCGCATTTCCCTGCTTGGCCTGTTGCTGGATGCATTGCAGGATAAAATTCGCAAAAACGTGGAGTTTGAGGATGCACTGAGAAGTTTACTCCCGGTATTAAAGGAGTTAAAAGTAGAGCTTGCGGCATTTACGGGAGAGAGTTCTGAGATTCCGGGCTTACTGGAAGCACGGGCAGACAGTGTACAGCTTGAGATGGAGCAGGAGGATAAGGCAAATGCCCTGTCCGGAGCAGCACGCCGCGGCTATCAGCTTGTGATCAGTACGTTACAGAAAGATGCAAAAGAGCTTCGCATGCAGGAGATTGGCGATGCACAGGCAGCGTTCCTGTTTATCAAGGAGGCATTTGACGATCAGGTGGCAGACATGAAGGCACAGAGTGATGAGATCAGCAGAGAACTGGAAAATCTCTTTGCCTTTGTGGAGAAAATTTTCGGAACCGGCAACGAGATGCTGATTCTGGTAACAGATCTGACGGTCAATGCAAACAGCATGAAATTTATCAGCCGCAAGGGCAGCAAAGAATATTTCAAATATAACAAAAAATATCAATTGTATGAAAGACAGCAGGAAATTTCAGATGCATTGGAAC
>CAVAFS010000161.1:0-3023 GCA_963587975.1 Bulleidia sp.
TTTTTTTTGGGAGTTTACACAGAATTATTTACAGTCTCTATTTACGCGACGGCACCGCTTGCCACGCATGCACACACAATATTGACAAAATAAGCGCTGTCTTGCATGCGCAAAGCAACAGCAATACATAATTTAACAAACAGTAAATACGTTATATTTGTTGTAAGGAACTGGCTATCTACGCCACCCTTGACAATATAAAAAAGAACTGCTAGAAGCTTGTTACCGACGACGAAGAACTCAAGAACATGTAGATTTTCTCCGTCACTGACAACAGTGTAGCAGTTCTTTTTTTGATTGGTCAAGGGCATGCCGCTTCGCGGTGGCTCAATTGTCCCCTCTGGCTCAGAATCTAAGAACATATAGCGGCTTCGCCGCTACAATGCCTAGTGCTTTTTCATATTCATAAAGTGAATCAGCGTGCACAACATAGTGTTAATTTTATACAAATTTATATGTGCACGTGGCACGCGGTGCCGTCGTGTAAATGGAACAAGTTGGAAGCAAAACTCCAAGGCGAGGCGATAGACAGATTTCCGTTATCGGAGCGAGCATAGCCTGACCGCTGGAGTGTGTTTGAGCCAACAGCTGTTTTTTGCTGTTGGTGAGTTCGCGGAAGCGGTCGGATATAGGCGGCGCAGCGAAGATAGGAAATCGGTCGTGCCTGCATTGGAGTTTGTTTCAACTTGTTCCTTAAACGACAAACAAGAATTATTGTATGGCAGGAAAATTTTTCAAATTTCCTGTCATATTTTTTTGCCCTTCTGCATATAAATTACCTAGAAATAAAAGTGGAACTTTGGGTTACAGGGAATCCGGCTTTATTTCGGGAATGGAGATGGTGGAATGCGAAGAAAATTCAAAAGACCTCTCACGTTTTTACTGGCGTTGCTGCTGCTTTTTTCACTGACCGGCGCATCTGTGCAGGCGGAAGAATCTGGAAATTCAGGTACTTTCAATCAGGCACAGATGGTTGTGATGCAGGCAGATGGTACGCAGAAAGAAGATGATGTGGGAGAAAAAGCTTCCACGGAAGAAAACATGCAACAGAATGCACAAGAGATAAATTTGGCAGAAATGCAACAGAAGAAATTGCAGAATGAACAGAACGATAAGACGAATGAAAAAGGTACTTTACAGGAAAAAGCAAACTCTGAGACAGATCAGAAGGAAACGCTGCAGGGAGATGAGACACAAAATGCAGAAAATTCATCTGCAGAAGGTGCAACAGAAAACAATGCTGCAGACAGCAAGGCTGAGAACCAAGCGGGAGAAACTGTAGCTGGTTCAGATGCAGAAAACAATGCATCCGATTCTGCTGTATCCGATTTTTCCGAGTCAGAAAAAACAGATAATCAGAAAAATAACCAGAATGAAGCAAACGAAGAAGCTGGTGAATCTGCAACTGTATCAGATCAGACCAACGCTCAGGCAGATGTTCAGGCGCAGAATGCAGCTGAAAATGCAGCAGATGTGGAACCTCTGGCAGCGGGAAGTGTTTCAGTCACGGTTACAGATAACATTGAAAATTCCGGAACTTTAAATGCACAGGTTTCCGGTGATCAGCCAGAAGGAATCACTCTGGAATGGTACAAACATGCCGAAGGGACGAATACATGGACAAAGGTAGAACGGCATAAAGTAACCGGAAATTCCTACAATGTATCGGAAGATGGAACTGCTCTGAATGTTGCGCTGGATAAAGGTGCCCGCTGTTTTTACAAGGTTCAGGTAAAAGATGCTTCCGGTCAGCTTCTGGCAGAGTCAGCTGCACTTCAAGTTAGCTACTATAACAAGCTGGAAAACGGAGATTTTGAAACACCGGTGACTACCAAAGATACCGGTTATCAACCGTTTTATTCCAACGGAACTGCAGGGCTCATCTGGAAGACAACCGCAAAGGATGCTGAGATTGAGTATGTCAGTGCTGCCACAGATAAGTATGACAAAGATACCGGAAAGACACACGCGCAGCAGTCTCTGGAATGGCACAAGGTTGAGGCAGCAGCCAGTGGAATACAGTTTGCGGAGTTAAACGCAAACGAACCGGGTGCGCTGTATCAGGATGTACTGACAACTCCGGGTGCAAAACTTTACTGGCAGCTTTATCATCGCGGACGTGGCACGAAAGCGTATGACAGCACCCAGAAAGATACGATGTACGTGGTGATCATGTCCACAAAACTGGCAAAGCAGTATAACGTGGTTACCCAGAGTGCCGTACAGGATGTTATTACAAACGTGCGAAACAATACCGGTAAGTACCCGGGAGCTTCCGTGGCAACCATCACGGACGATAACGTGCAGTGGTATCGCCACAATGGAGATTATGATGTCAGCGAAAACCAGTATCTGACCAGATTTTTCTTTGTAGCGGGCGAAACGGCCTATGACAAAAATGGCGGCGGTGATGCAGAGGCAGGAACCGTTGGAAATCATCTGGACAACGTGTCTTTCAGTGAGACACTTCCGGATCCGAATCCGGATACCGGGCATTTGCAGATTGTCAAAACGGTACGCGGACTGACGGAGGATCAGGCAGCGTCTTATCAGATGCAGGTGAAAATCACAGGACCGGATCAGAAGTCTGAAACGGTTTCTTTAAGTCAGTTTACCAGAAACGACGACGGTTCTTATTCCTGCACTTATACAAAAACAAATGTAGCAGCGGGAACGTATCGTGTCGAGGAAATTTTGCCGGCGGCGATTCCAAACTACCGGGTCGATGCGACGTTTAACGGTACGGATGGAACCGAAGGAACCATTACGGTGCAGGATCAGAAAACGGCGATTGCCAATATTGTAAACACCTATGTTTATGATATCGTGTCACCGCCAACGGGAGTTCAGGATAATGCAATTCCTATGGGAATCCTGATGGGAGCTGCCCTTGGACTTGGTGCAGTATATCTGGTTTACAGCAAGCGTAGAAAACATCCACGTTTTTAACAAAATGAACTTGTATGGTAACTAGTATAAATGATTTTAAATAACTCGACTATATAATCAACCTATGATATAAT
>CAVAFS010000162.1:0-3551 GCA_963587975.1 Bulleidia sp.
ATTATATTCAGTTTTCATATGCCGGCTTTTATTTTTGTATCCGGTTATTTTGCAAAAGTAGATCCAAAGAAGATTTTATCCAGAATTTTTCCACTGTACATCGTATTTCAGTTGCTTCGCTTTTTGCTGGATTTCATTTTGGACAGTATTATGTGGGGACATCCGATGAAAATAGAAATGCAGTTTTTTACACCGCGGTGGACGTTGTGGTATCTGGTGGCCATGATCATTTATCAGCTTTTGCTTCCGGTATTTGATACGAAAAACAAGTGGCATCGGGTGGCGTATCTGCTTTTATCCATGGTACTTGGTATCGTGATCGGTTACAATCCGGACACGGAAAACTTTATGGCAATGTCCAGAATCATGAACTTTCTGCCGTTTTTCCTGGCAGGATATTATGAAAAAGACGGTGGATTTTTTCTTCGTTATGGAAAACAAAGAAATCCCAGAGAGGCAAAAATTGCGACGGCGTTTCTGGCAGGTGGAATTATTGCGGGATTTATTATGGTCAGCAGACTGAGTACAAGAAAGTTATTCTGGGGAACAGAGAGCTTTGATGGCGGTGTATATACCTGGTATACACGAATTCTGGCATGGATCATTGCCTTTTTGTGGATCTGGATTTTGATCGTATGGGTGCCAACGAAGCGGATCCCGGTGATTGAAACCATTGGAAAAAATACGTTGAGTGTTTATTTGTTACATACAATCGTAATTCTGATTTTGATGTACACGCCATTTAACGACTGGGTATTTAATAAGATTGGCTGGCAGCTGGTAATCGCAGTGATGTTGACACTGGGGCTTTCCTGGAATGGATTTGAACAGTTGCTGCGCAAAATTTCGATTCCATATTACGGAAATCGGAAGAAGTAAATCATAACCAATGTAAACAGAGAAAATATAGCGTTGTCCATGAACATCGAATGGAAGTCTGATAAGTAGTGAAATAGCAGGAGTACGAATATGCAATATCGATATGACAAAGAAAAGAATCCGGTTTCCATGCTGGCCTTTGGCTGCATGCGTTTTACAAAAGAAAATGGAAAAATCAATCTGGAAAAAGCGGAATCTGAGATTTTGGAGGCCATGAAGCTCGGGGTCAACTATTTTGATACCGCTTACATTTACAGTGGTAGCGAAGAAGTCATGGGAAAGATTTTTGAGAAAAATCACTGTCGGGAGCAGATTTACATTGCGGATAAACTGCCGCATTATCTGATCAAGTCTGCGGCAGGTCTGGAAAAGACCTTTCAGGAGCAGCTGCGCAGACTGCGGACAGATTACATTGATTTCTACCTGATGCATATGCTGACAAATCTGGAAACATGGGAAAAATTAAAAGGACTTGGCATTGAGGACTGGATTGCGAAGAAGAAAGCTTCCGGGGAAATCCATCGAATTGGATTTTCTTATCATGGAAATACAAAGGATTTCTGTGAACTGGTGGATGCCTATGACTGGGATTTTTGCATGATCCAGTATAATTATCTGGATGAAAACAGTCAGGCGGGACGGAAAGGCCTGCAGTATGCCGCTGCAAAGGGGCTTCCGGTGATGATCATGGAGCCGTTGCGGGGCGGCAAGCTGGTAAATTTATTACCGGAAGAAGCAAAACAGAAGGTGGCAGCGCATCCATCCGGGCGCAGTGCAGCAGAGTGGGCCTTTCGCTGGCTCTGGAACCAGCCGGAGGTGACAGCGGTGCTTTCCGGTATGAATTCCATTGAGATGGTGCGTGAAAACTGCCGGATCGCGTCTGAGACGAAGGCAGGAGCCTTTACAGAGGAAGAAACGGCGTTTGTCAATGCACTAAGGGATGACATTAATCATAGTATGAAGGTAGGCTGTACCGGCTGTGGCTATTGCATGCCATGTCCGAAAAATGTGGATATTCCGGGTACCTTCAGTTTTTATAACCTGATCTACAGTGAGAATAAAAAGACAGCACGGAAGGGATATATGCAGTGTACAATTTTCCGACAGACGCCGACCAGCGCGTCTCAGTGCGTGGGATGTGGAAAATGTGAGCAGCACTGCCCGCAGGGAATTCACATTCGAGAGGAATTGAAACATGCGTCAAAAGAACTGGAAAATGTGACGTATAAGCTGGCGGGGAAGGCGATACGGTTGTTGAAGCTGTGGTAAGACAGTAACAAAATATTGGCGAAAACTGTCCATATCGAGAGATGCGGGCAGTTTTTTCTGTGCTTTTTACTTATTGACAGATTGACGCACCTGATTTCGGATGATACTATAAAAATACGTATTAAGATGGAGTGTTTGCAGATGAATTATACATTTATGCATCAGAATCTGCCAGTAGCAGAACTGGAATTAGATGATGCCAGCGGATTTATCAGAAAAATAAATAATGTATATCGATCAGAGCATTTGCCGGTGGGAGTTTCTGTGAAAAAAGGTGTAGTGGATCGAGCGGCATTTAACCATTGGTGGACAGACCGTTCGATTCCAGCAAGCCGATCAGGTGTCAGGGAAGCATTGGAAACATTGGAGATTGCAGATACAAAAATGCTTCTGGTGCGGTGCTTTGGATTGAGTTTGTCTGATCAGTATTGGATAAAGCCGGAAAATACGACGCTGACATGGGAGCAGGTAAACTTTTTTGACAATGATTTTTCGGATGATATGGGTGATGTGTTGTTTGGAAGTCCGAAAAAGGAACCGGAGTTTGATTTCAGTTCCCCGGATAACACATCTGATGGCTGTCTGAAAAAGCGTTGGAAAATTATCAATGGAAAGCGCTGTCTGATAAAAGGTGGAAGTAATCCATTTCGACAGCAGCCTTTTAATGAGGTGATTGCGTCTGAACTGATGCAGAGACTTGGAGTAAATCATGTTCCATACACGATAGCGTGGAGTGAAGGTGCTCTGTATAGTATCTGCGAGGATTTTATTACAAAAGATACAGAACTTGTCAGTGCATGGCGTTTGATGCAGACACAGAAAAAGGATAACAGTACATCAGTGTATCAGCATTTTGTAAATTGTTGTAAAGATACAGGAATTGATGTGGTATCTGATTTGGATCGCATGATTGTCGTTGACTATCTGATTGCAAATGAAGACCGTCATTTGAATAATTTTGGGCTGATTCGAAATGCAAAAACGTTGGAGTGGATTGGCAGCGCACCGATTTTTGACAGTGGTTCTTCTCTTGGATATGATAAGATGGCAGGAGAAATCCGTGCAGAGCGTGGTATTGTCTGCAAACCATTTAAACGACATCATGAGGAACAATTAAAACTGGTCACATCATTTGATTGGATTCCATTTGAAAATCTGGTGGATGTGAAAGAAATGATATGCGATGTTTTATCGGATGAACAGGCACAGGAATTCATGGATGAACGACGTATAATGGCGATTGCAGATTCGGTGGAGAATCGTATTCAAAAACTGAAGGAAGTGGCAGTCGACGCTTCTGGAAAAACAATCAGTATAAATGCGCAGAGTTCTACACAGGATGATGTGGAAAAGAACATAGCGGAAGATTATATATCTGATCATATTGTTACAACTATATCTGA